>JBKJUH010000355.1:0-8380 GCA_046590075.1 Agitococcus sp. | reverse complement strand
GGTTTAATCGCACAAAAATCAGTGCTTTTTACTACTAACACACCCCTAACCCCTCTCAAGAGGGGAATTTAACTCTGTTTATTGACTCATTCATCACTCAAAAGATGTGTGCATACGCTAGCCCTGAACAGGGAGAGAGTTAGAGAGGGTGCATTGACGGTTTAGGCACAAATTATTAAGGCTGAATCTCACCCTCTTCGACAAACTCAGGCTTAACCGTTATCATGAGGTCTTCTTTGCTCAGACCCATCATCAAGGCATAACTCGTTGCAATGTAAATCGACGAATACGTACCTGCAAACAAACCCACCAACATCGCCACCGAGAACCACTTCAAGGCATTACCGCCCAAGAACAACAATGAAAACACCACCAACACCACGGTTGCCACGGTCATAATGGTACGACGTAAGGTTTCGGTCAGTGAAATATCAACCACTTCAATCGGGTCAGATTTGCGTAAACGGCGAAAGTTTTCACGGATTCTATCAAACACGACAATGGTATCGTTTAAGGAGTAGCCAATTAACGCCAGAATAGCCGCCAATACCGTTAAGTCAAATGGCCAACCCATGATTGAAAATATACCCACAGTAAATAAGGTATCGTGAAGCAAGGAAATGGCCGCACCCACGGCAAACTTCCAACGAAAACGCATCGCCACATATGTCATCATCAATGTCAACGACAGCACAATGGCCAATAATGAGTTGGTATAGAGCTCATCTCCCACCTGCGAACCCACAGAGTCCACTTGCCGTAATGTCGCTTTATTATTGGCATCGAACTGAGCAGCTGCCAATACGCGGGTACCAATTTCACCACCTGCTGTTTTTTGCGGTGGCATTCTAATGATCACTTCTGTCGCCAGTCCCAAATGCTGCACGACGGTATCTTTAATGCCTGCTTCTTCTAAGGCCTGTTGCAACGCTGATTGCTCTACAGGTTTACTGTAGATCAACTCCACCGCCGTACCACCCGTAAAATCCAAACCGAGGTTTAGACCTTTAGTGGCAATAGAAAACATGCCAGCCAACACAATCAACAGCGAAAAAATCGCCATTGGTTTACGAAAGCGCATAAACTGAATGGTTTTATCTTCAAACATAATCTACCCCTCAAATACTGAGCTTTTCGACCCGACGGCCGCCATAAATGATTTGTATGACGGCACGAGTAACGGTGATGGACGTAAATAAAGAGCAAATAATACCAATAGATAAGGTGACGGCAAACCCTTTGACAGGCCCTGAGCCGACAGCAAACAAAATCACTGCCACAATCAATGTGGTTAATTGAGCATCTAAAATAGTAGAAAAAGCACGGTCGTAACCCGAGAGAATGGCTTGCTGAGGCGATGCGCCTGCACGCAACTCTTCACGAATACGTTCATAAATCAAGACGTTGGCATCAACCGCCATACCAACAGTTAATACGATACCCGCAATACCAGGTAAACTTAATGCGCCACCAATAGCTGACATAAATGCCACTACCATCGCCACGTTCATGACTAAGGCAATATTGGCGACTATGCCAAAAACTCGGTAAAATATCACCATAAAGATGGCGACTAAAGCAAAGCCGACTTGGGTGGACATTAAGCCTTTATCAATATTATCTTGGCCTAAGCTTGGGCCAACGGTGCGTTCTTCGACAAAATACATCGGAGCAGCTAATGCGCCAGCGCGTAATAACAAGGCCAATTCTTTGCCTTCTTCTGGCGAGTCTAAGCCTGTAATACGGAACTGAGAACCCAACATAGATTGCACTGTGGCACGATTAATGACCGTTTTTTCGACATACGGCTCACGCACTTCTGTCGTTTGACCATTGGCATCCGTGACAAAACGACTGCGTTGTTTATGTTCAACAAACAACACCGCCATTTGTTTACCGACATTATCACGCGTCGCTTCGGCCATCATTTTGCCGCCACGACTATCTAAGGTAATGTTGACTTGGGAGTTAGAAAACTCATCAAAACCCGACTGCGCATTGACGACACGCTCACCCGTGACAATTTTTTTCTTTTGCAATAAAACAGGTTCACCACCGATTTTATGAAACGGAAAAATTTCGGTATTGGGCGGTGCAATACCATCAGGAGCTTCACCTTTATATTCCCAATCGACAAAACGGAACTCTAAAGTGGCGGTACGGCCAATCACGCGTTTAGCTTCGGCGGTATCTTGTACACCGGGCAACTCAACAACAATACGATTTGCACCCTGCCGTTGTACTAAGGCTTCAGCCACGCCTAATTCATTGACCCGATTACGCAAAGTGGTTAAATTTTGGTCAATCGCGTAGTCGGCAAACTCTTTTAATTTAGTTGGACTAAATGCCAAGTCCAAATAAAAGGCATCTTCGCGAGCCGTCGGGATATAGGTAAATTCTTTGTATTCAGGCTCTAATAACGCTTGAGCTTGGCTACGTTCAGCCACTGTTTCAAATTTGATACTTAAACCATTTGCCACGTCACTGACCGCACGATACGCGATTTTTGCTTCGCGTAATTTTGCTTTGACTTCCGTGGTATAACTCTCTTGGCGTTGTTCCAAGATTTTGGACATATCCACTTCTAATAAGAAATGCACACCGCCACGCAAGTCTAAACCTAACTTCATGGGCGCAGCCCCAATGGCCAATAACCATTGGGGCGTTGTTGGTGCAAGGTTGAGCGCAACAACATAACTATCACCCAGTGCTTTTTTCACCACGTCTTGGGCTTTAATTTGCTCATTATTGGTATTAAAACGTACCAATGTGCCTTTTTCTTGCAGTTGTGAACCGTGATACGCCAATCCTGCTTGTTTTAAGGCGGATTCCGCTTGTTGCAACACCGATTTATCGGCCTTAATACCCGCATTGGCACCCGAAATTTGAATCGCAGGTTCATCGGGATAAAGATTGGGTAAGGAGTACAAGGTACTGATGATAGACACCAGTACAATCAATATATATTTCCAAGCAGGATAGCGCATAGCGGTTCTTATATTTTCTAGTCTTTGTTTAAATTGGTGCTTGACGCCACACCAATGCCTTTTAATGTACCTGTTGGCAAGGTTGCCAAAACGGCTGCTTTTTGCACCTTCAGCGTCAGGTTATTGCTCGCTTCAATGACGGCATAATCCTCATCGACACTTTGAATACGGCCTAATAAGCCGCCAGCAAACACTACTTCATCGCCTTTTTGCAGGCTACCCATGAGTGTTTTATGTTCTTTTTGGCGGGCTGCTTGTGGCCGCCATAACAAAAAGTAAAACACCAACATAAACACCACTAACATGGCAATATTAGCAAATGCGGAAGGGTCGCCACCTGCTGCGGGTGCAGCGGCATAGGCATCGGCAATAAAAAAGCTCATGGATTTCTCTCTCTTAACTTAAAGTGCAGGAACGGGTAAGTCACGGCGAGCGTAAAAGTCGGCCACAAAGTCGTGCAATGTACCGCTTTCAATAGCGGCACGCAAACCTGCCATTAACCGTTGGTAGTAGCGGAGGTTGTGTAGTGTGCCCAACATCGCGCCCAACATCTCGCCGCATTTGTCTAAATGATGTAAATAAGCACGGGAAAAATTTTGACAAGTATAACAGTCACAATGGGCATCTAAAGTGTCAGTGTCGGTTTTGTACTGGCTATTACGAATACGGACAATGCCATCGGTGACAAAATAATGACCATTACGGGCATTACGCGTCGGCATGACACAATCAAACATATCCACGCCCCGACGCACCGCCTCGACTAAATCTTCGGGTTTGCCAACACCCATTAAATAACGCGGTTTGTCATTCGGTAATTTAGTGGGGACATAATCGAGAATTTTCAACATTTCTTCTTTCGGCTCGCCTACTGACAAGCCGCCAATGGCATAACCATCAAAGCCTATATTTAATAAACCATCTAAAGAAACATCACGCAGATTTTCAAACATACCACCCTGAACAATACCAAATAAAGCATTCGGATTGCCTTCGTGCGCGACTTTACAGCGTGCCGCCCAACGTAAACTCAACTCCATTGACGCACGCGCTTCTTTTTCCGTCGCAGGGTATGGCGTGCATTCGTCAAAAATCATGACAATGTCGGAGTTTAAATCGCGTTGAATTTGCATCGAAATTTCAGGCGTTAAAAACACTTTTGCGCCATCCACAGGCGATTGAAATTTAACGCCCTCCTCACTGATTTTACGCAATGCGCCCAAGCTAAATACTTGAAAGCCGCCCGAGTCAGTGAGAATCGGTTTATCCCAATTGATAAACTTATGTAGGCCACCGTGTTGTTTAACGATGTCTGTACCCGGCCTTAACCATAAATGAAAGGTATTACCGAGCATAATTTCCGCGCCAATATTGGCAACATCCGACGGAAACATACCCTTGACCGTGCCATAAGTACCGACAGGCATAAACGCTGGCGTTTGTACTTTGCCATGTTGCAAGGTGAGTTCACCCCGACGGGCAAGGCCATCAGTGGCTAAAAGTTTAAATTGCATGATAAAAATACGGTGCGGTTAAAAACAAGGGCGTGAGTATAGCGTATTGGGGGCATGGGCTAAACATTGTTTTCATGGTTGCAATAACTCACGCGGCAACTGCTCGCCTTGATTGCGTTCCAGCCTCAGATTAGGCTCAAACTCCCTCAGTGCTTGCTCCACAAACATGGCATCACCATAACTAAAAAACCGATACTGCTGGGCAACCGCTTCGGCATACGCGGCCATCACTTTTTCTCGCCCTGCTAATGCACAAACCAGCATTAACAAAGTGGATTCAGGCAAATGAAAGTTGGTAAATAAAGCATCTATCACTTTCCACTCATAACTTGGATAAATAAAAATTTTCGTTTCGCCCGACCATGCTTGCAACTGGCCATTATTATATAAAGCCGCACTCTCTAAAGCTCGTACACTGGTGGTACCAATGGCAATCACCCGTCCACCGTTAGCTTTAGTCTCTCGAATAGCTTGTACAGTTTCTTCGGGTACATTTAACCATTCACTGTGCATATGATGGTCACGAATATCATCGGTTTTCACAGGTCGAAATGTGCCTGCGCCAACATGTAAAGTCACATAAGCAAAATTTGCGCCTGCGGCTTTTAATTGCGCCAATAAAACCTCATCAAAATGTAAACCTGCGGTGGGTGCGGCTACAGAATTGACTTTATCAGGATGGCTATACACCGTTTGATAACGCTCAGTGTCGGCTTGTTCAACGTCGCGCCCCAAATAAGGCGGCAATGGCATTTCGCCATGAGCAGCCAATACGGCGCGTACAGGTTGCGAAAGCGTCAGTTTGAATAAATCATCAACACGCTCCACCATTATTGCCGATACTTGGCCACGCGCAAAAAATAGTTTTGCTCCTGCTTTGGGCGAGTTACTGGCACGTAAATGCACTAAAGCCGTATGTTCATCCAGAATACGCTCTACCAACACTTCTATATTGCCACCTGTGGCTTTATTGCCAAACAAACGCGCGGCTAAGACTCGCGTATCGTTAAAGACTAATAAATCATTAGGGCGAATCAATTGTGGCAAATCACGTACGGTTTTATGGGCTAAACCATCAGCCGTTAGGTGCAATAATCGTGAGGCCGAGCGTTCACTTAACGGATGGCGAGCAATAAGCTCATCGGGAAGTTGATAGCTAAAATCGGTTAATTGCATAAATGTGCATAAGAAATATTCAAACGGGATGGCATTATAACAACTTTATTGAAAAATGCTTGACGTGACTTTTTTGCTACCTATAATGCATCCCACTCTATGTGCCGGGATGGCGGAACTGGTAGACGCGGCAGACTCAAAATCTGTTGCCTGTGAGGGCGTGTCGGTTCGATTCCGACTCTCGGTACCACGCACATATTATAAAAAAGCCCTGACTGAATAAGTTGGGGTTTTTTTTGGCCTGTTATAATGCATTGAAACTTTAATACATTCTCTTTAAATTCTTTTCTCTTTTTGTCCCTCATGTTTAAGGATGCACCATGAACAATAATCAAGTGATTGACTACATTCAGCTAGGCGTAACAAAGGGCATTATTATACTGTTTGACGACAACAAACGCATTGAATATGTCGCACAAAAAAAGAGCCGCTCTTTTATTAACCCCGAAGAAAAAGTACAAGCCGAAAGTTATTGCCGTTTAATTCTGCAATACAACTACCCTGCCAATCGTGTGCACAACTTTGTCACAGTCACCATGGGCGCAGACAAAAGAGAAGCCGATATTGTTGTTTATAATGATGACGATCACTTAGAACCCCATATTTTAGTGGAATGCAAAAAAGAAGAAGTGTCCGAGCAAGAGTTTACCCAAGCGGTTAATCAAGCCTATTCTTACGCCTTTGCCTTACCTAACAATATTAAATGGGTGTGGGTTACGTCTAAAATCAAAAACGAATACTTTCACGTTGATAAAGCCAAAAACACACGCAACAGCGAATCTGATATTCCTGCCTATGGCGTGGACAAACTCGCTGCTTATAAATTTGTCAAAGATGCCGACAAACTCAAACATAAAACAGGCGAACAAAAGTTTGTTGATATTCGCGTCGTGGCCGAAGAAGAACTGACTCGCCGCTTTAAACAAGCACATAACGCACTTTGGGCAGGCGGGCAACTTAACCCCTCCGAAGCTTTTGACGAACTCGACAAACTAATTTTCTGTAAAATTTGGGACGAACGCAAGCCACGAAAAATAGGCCTCCCTATGATTTTCAAATTATTATTGAAGAAGCCAGCAAGCCAGAAGACGCATTAAAAAAGACCAATGAAGCCTTATTTAAACGCATTAAAGCCCTATATGAAGAAGGTCGCCAAAAAGACCCCGAAGTTTTTAGGGATGATATTCGTTTAACAACCGAACGCGTACGGACGATTGTTGGCTATTTACAAGACATCAACCTCAGCAAAACCGACTTAGACAGCAAAGGCCGCGCTTTTGAAACTTTTATGGGTGGATTTTTTAGAGGTGAATTTGGTCAATATTTTACGCCTCGTTCAATTGTTAAATTTATTGTTGATGTACTGCCAATTACCCATAACTCACTGGTGTTAGATACTTCGTGTGGTAGTGGTGGCTTTTTGTTGCACGCGCTGGAAAAAGTCCGACGCGAAGCTGACGAATATCACGCGCAAGACAGTATTGAACATTATCGCCACTGGCATGACTTTGCCGAAAAAAACTTATACGGTATTGAGATTAACGAACAAATTAGCCGTGCCGCTAAAATGAACATGATTATTCACGATGACGGCCATACGAATGTTATTAGTGCGGATGGTTTATTAAGCGATGAAAAACTACAAGAAGCCACGAAAAATCAAGGCTTTAAATACGACCGTTTTAATTTTATTATTACCAATCCACCGTTTGGCAGCGTCATTAAACTGACCGAAAAAGCCTATTTAGACACCTATAATTTTGGTGTAAAAGATGTGTCTTGGTTAGACTTAAAAAACAGTGGTGTTAAAAACCGCGACAGCCAAAGCACCGAAATTTTGTTTATTGAGCAATGTCATCACTTTTTAACCGATGGCGGTTATTTGGCGATTGTGATTCCCGATGGTGTTTTAACCAATAGCAGTTTGCAATATGTGCGTGACCAAATAGAAGAGCAATATCGTATTGTGGCCGTTGTTAGCTTGCCGCAAACGGCTTTTACTGCAACGGGTGCAGGCGTAAAAAGTAGCGTGTTATTTTTACGAAAATATAGTGCTGCCAAAACAGAGGCATTAAGACAACAAAAACTCAGCCTACAAAGCGCATTATTAAGCCAATACAACTACCAAACTCAATGCGAAGACTTAGAGAAAGAAAAAAAGGACGTGTTAAACCAAGCTAAAGGCGCAAACTTTACGGGCGAGCTAAGCGACTACAAAAAAACAGACGCTTATAAAGAGTGGAAAGCCGAAAAATCGGCAGAATATACCGACAAGCTCAATGAGCTAAAAGAAGCCTTAGCTGATGCGTATATTCTTAAAAAACAAAGCCAATTACCCGATTATGCTATTTTTATGGCCATTGCCGACGATATTGGTTATGACGCAACAGGTAAAAAAACAGCCCTCAATGAGCTAGATATTATTAGCGTAGAGTTAGCGCGTTTTATTGCACAGGAAGTGAATAATGAGCCTTACTAGCACAACATCTGCCGACAATAGCAGCTACAACCAACTTTTAGGCAATGTTGGCGTTTTGCTGTCATCGGCCAAAGAACAAGCCGCTTATGCCATCAACACCTTGCTAGTACACACGTATTGGCAAGTTGGGCGGTATATTGTGGAGTTTGAACAGCACGGCAACGAAAAGGCCGAATACGGAAGCGGTCTACTCGACCGATTAGCAATAGACTTAACCGCGCAAT
>JBKJUH010000347.1:0-7717 GCA_046590075.1 Agitococcus sp. | reverse complement strand
AACAGACCAAAATTGCAGCAACTTACACCACATTGGACTACCTAAAAGCTGCCTAATGATTAACGACTGACGCGACAACTGGTTTGACAACTACCGAAGACACGCCAACCAATCAATCATACGTTTCTTATCACCAATAACAAAAAAAGCCTCATTCGTGAGTGTGTCGCGGCAGTTATAGCGAAAAGGGTGGCCGCTACTATCGATCAGTGCACCTCCTGCTTCTTCGAGTAAAATTTGGGCGGCGGCGGTATCCCATTCCATGGTCGCGCCAAAACGGGGATAAAAATCGGCTGCACCTTCGGCAATACGACACATTTTGAAAGCACTGCCGACGTGTAGCACAGTATAATCACCAAAACTCATGGCGATGTTGGCTAATACTTGCGCTTCCTCATCGCCTTGATGACGGCGACTGAGTAGCACGCGTGGAATAATAGGCAATTCGGCACTGGCTAAACGGCGTAATTGTTGCTCTTGGTCAATCATCCACGCGCCCAAGCCTGCAGCGGCATAATAGGTCACACCATAAGCAGGGACGTGTAACACGCCTAGAATAGGCTTGTTATCAACAATTAGGGCAATGTTGACGGTAAAGTCATTGCTACGCGCAATAAACTCTTTGGTGCCATCCAACGGGTCAACAAGCCATAATTGTGGCCATGTATGACGCTGACTGACATCGTCGGACTCTTCGGATAACACAGGAATCGTTGGCGTGAGTTGCTGTAGTGCTTGTTCAATCAGGTTATGTGCGGCTAAGTCGGCAGCGGTGAGTGGGGAGTTGTCCGCCTTTTGTTGTAAATTCCAGTGTTCGGGCTGATTATAAATCGCCATAATTGCTGCGCCAGCGCGCTCACTAATGGCGATAACAAACGGTAATAATTCGGATAAATTCAACATGATTGATTGGTCTTCCATCGACACTGTGCTTTTAGATATGGACGGCACATTATTAGATTTACACTTTGATAACTATTTTTGGCAAGTGCATGTACCCCAAAACTATGGTCAACAACATGGGCTTAGTTTTGAGGACAGTCAAGCCACATTATATCCTCGTTTTCAGGCACAAGCAGGCACCTTAAATTGGTATTGTTTAGACCATTGGTCGCGTGATTTAGGCTTAGATATTGTCGCACTTAAACGAGAAGTGCAACATTTGATTCGGCCTCGTGTCGATGCGATAGCTTTTTTACAGGCATTGGCACAAAGTAATAAACACGTTTGGATGGTGACGAATGCTCATCCTGATGCCTTGGCACTGAAATTACAGTCAACAGATATTGCGCCTTATTTTCATCATATTATTAGCTCGCATCAATTTGGCAAGCCTAAAGAACATATTGAGTTTTGGCAGGCGTTACAACACCATCTGCATTTTGAGGCTAAACGGTGTTTATTTATTGATGATAGTGAAGCGGTATTAACAACAGCTCAACAATTTGGTATTGCTCATATTTTGTCAATTCAGCAACCTGATAGCCAATTGGCACCGCGCACAGGGCTAGCGTTTACCGCGATTCATCATTTTGCTGATATTTTGCCGATTCATTAAACAACTCAGCATTTGTGCAAGAATTTACCGTTTGTACTGAGCCCGTCGCAGTGCTTTAGCAGCAATTGTTCGATACTTAGGCACAGCTCAGCATCACCATGAGCGGAAAACACCAAAAAATTTATATGTCACTGCTTACGAAAGGCTTAGTTTTCGCAATAGGCTTTAATTTGACGTTTGGTCTCATCTAAGCGTTTTGCAACGTCTTCTTCGGTGAGCTTACGCACTTCACCTTTTTCATCTTGGACGCTGATTCGACTACCTTTGTCTGCTAGGTCTTGAGCGTCTTGCTTGAGCTTAATACATTTTTCTTTGTATTGATTAGGGGCTTTGCTGACATCAGGTGTTGCTTTTGCGCCTGTTTTTTTTACGCCTTCTTTACTTTCTTTGTTTTTAACTTTTTCTTGAAGGGCATCGCTGTGTTTAGCTACAGCAGCTTCACTGCCAACGGGCAAGCGAGTAGAGACTGTAATGGTTTCGGCCTTGGTTTTTGTTTTACTGTTTACGTCAGGCGGGCTTTGAGAGTAATGGGTGACACCTTTGTCATCCACCCACTTATAATAGCTTTCTTTGGCGTTTGCACCGAGTGAAAATGTGGCTAACAGTACGAGGGTTATTAGTTGTTTGTTCATATACCTATTTGCTCCCAGCATGGGCGAAAAATCACTAGGCTGAATATAGCCGCTTTCATGACAGTTGATAAGTAAAACTATGTGATGAATATGACACTACACGTACATAAAGCCAAAAAATAGATAACATGGCAAAAAATGACGATGATTGGCGGTGCTGGCTTGTCCTATGGCAAACGATAACCCGTTTTTTTTGCAAAATGACAAAATAAATGCCGTTTTCGGCCTGTCTGATAGATTAAGTCTTGACAGATAGTGTGCGAAAATTAAAAATGTTTCCCTTTTTAGTGGCGAGGTTGCCGCTCAACAAGTCACCCTCTTGTTGTGTGCAATCATGGCGACGCCCGTTTAGGCATGCTGAACGCATCCTAAGCCTATTACTTGTCTATTTTTAGTGGCAAACCCCGCCCCTAAAACGCAAGGTATTGACCCCAATATCGGCAACAAGTCTGGCAACGCCCCCTCTAGCGTAGTTCAGGACTTACGCATCGCACCGCGATTAGCGCGTTTTGTGAGCATAAGGCCGCCTAGAGCGGCTGAAATGTGAACAAATAAGCGATAACCGCGTAAGTCCTAAATTGTAGTAAATCTTAGCAAACCCATCGTTTGCAATCTGAAAGGGTGATAAGTCGTGGAACTTTTATCTGGTGGTGAAATGCTCATTCGCGCGCTCGCGGATGAAGGCGTAGAATTTCTGTTTGGATACCCTGGTGGTGCGGTACTCCATATTTATGATGCTCTTTTTCAACAAGATCGCGTCAAGCATATTTTAGTGCGTCACGAACAAGCTGCTGGCCACATGGCCGATGGTTATTCTCGTTCGACGGGTAAAACAGGTACGGTACTGGTCACATCAGGGCCGGGTGCAACCAATACCGTCACCGCTATTGCGACCGCGTATATGGACTCTATTCCCATGGTGATTATTTCGGGTCAAGTCCCGTCACATCTCATTGGCGAAGATGCGTTTCAAGAAACGGACATGATTGGTATTTCCCGTCCTATTGTTAAACACAGCTTTCAAGTGCGCCATGCGACCGATATTCCGATGATGGTCAAAAAGGCATTTTACTTGGCGGCTTCGGGTCGTCCTGGCCCTGTGGTCATAGATGTGCCTAAAGACTGTACCAATCCCAACGAAAAATTCCCTTACGAATATCCCGATAAGGTGAAGCTGCGTTCGTATAATCCACCCGCGCGTGGTCATGCAGGGCAAATTAAAAAAGCCATTGATGAGTTAATTCAAGCCAAACGCCCGATTATTTATTCGGGTGGCGGTGTGGTGCAGGGTAACGCATCCGAGTTATTAACCGAATTGGCGCATTTGCTGAACTATCCTGTCACCAATACCTTGATGGGTTTGGGCGGTTTTCCAGGTTCAGACCGTCAATTCGTCGGTATGTTGGGTATGCACGGTACCTATGAAGCCAATATGACTATGCATCATGCCGATGTGATTTTGGCCATTGGTGCGCGTTTTGATGACCGTGTCACCAATAACCCGAAAAAATTCTGTCCACAAGCTAAAGTTATTCATATTGATATTGACCCAGCAGCCATTTCTAAAACTATCGCCGCGCATATTCCTATTGTCGGTGCGGTTGAGCCAGTATTGGTCGAAATGTTGGCGCAATTAAAACAAATGGCTGTCAATAAGCCTAACCCTGAAGCATTGGCAACATGGTGGCAACAAATTGACGCATGGCGCGCGCATCACGGTTTACGTTATGAGCCAGCCAAGCCTGATGGTGAAATGAAGCCTCAACAAGTGGTTGAGATGCTTTACAAAGTCACTGAAGGTAAAGCCATTGTCACCTCTGACGTGGGACAGCATCAAATGTTTGCCGCGTTGTACTACAAGTATGACCGTCCACGGCAATGGATTAACTCAGGTGGTCTTGGCACGATGGGTTTTGGTTTGCCAGCGGCAATGGGTTGTTTGATGGCATTTCCTGAGCAAACGGTGGTGTGTATTACGGGTGAAGCCTCGATTCAAATGAATATTCAAGAGCTGTCAACCTGTTTGCAATATGGCTTACCTGTCAAAATCTTGAACTTGAATAATCGTGCTTTAGGCATGGTCAAACAATGGCAAGATATGATGTATGAAAGCCGTCATTCCAATTCTTATATGGAGTCTTTGCCTGACTTCGTAAAGTTGGTTGAAGCCTATGGTCATGTCGGCATGAAAATTACCGATGTCAATGAACTCGAAAGCAAAATGCGCGAAGCGATGGCCATGACAGACCGTTTGGTATTTATGGATGTCTATGTTGACCAGTTTGAGCACGTTTACCCCATGCTGATTGCCAATAACTCTCTGCGTGATATGTGGCTATCGAAAACGGAGCGTACTTAATCATGCGTCGTATTATTTCTGTGTTAATTGAAAACGAATCGGGTGCGTTGTCACGTTTAGTCGGCTTGTTCTCGCAACGGGGTTACAACATCGAAACCTTAACCGTTGCGCCAACGGATGACGCGACATTATCGCGATTAACCTTAACGACATCAGGCGACGACCATAAAATTGAGCAAATTACCAAACAGCTCAATAAGTTGGTTGAAGTGGTAAAAGTGGTTGATTTAAGTGAAGGTGACCATATTGAGCGTGAATTAATGCTTATTAAAGTGAAAGCGATGGGGGCAGTACGGGCGGAAATTAAACGTACGGCTGATATTTTTCGCGGTCAAATTGTTGATGTCACGCCTAGTACCTATACGATTCAGTTAGCGGGTACTTCTGACAAGCTTGATGCCTTTATCGAGGCTCTATCCGAAACCACCATTTTAGAAGTCGTGCGTAGTGGTGTGTCAGGCATTGCTCGCGGCGAAAAAGTGTTAAGTATTTAAGCTGAATACTCCTCCTCCTGTAAGCAGGGGGAGGTTGGGAGGGGGTTTGTGTCAACGGCAACCCCACCCTAACCCTCCCCTGTGTACAGGGGAGGGAACTAATTACCCCCAACCAAAAAGTGTGTTGTCACTTTTTTAGTTTTATCAAAGAGGAATTCTCATGCACGTTTATTACGATAAAGATGCCGATTTAGCCATCGTTCGTGGCAAAAAAGTTGCCATCATTGGTTACGGTTCACAAGGCCATGCTCATGCCAACAATTTAAAAGATTCGGGTGTGGACGTCGTTGTTGGTTTACGCGGCAATTCGACTTCGGTGATTAAAGCGCAAAACTCAGGTTTAGTGGTTAAAGAAGTTGCAGAAGCCGTTGCGGGTGCTGACATCGTCATGATTTTGACACCCGATGAGTTTCAATCGGCGTTGTACAAAGATGAAATCGAACCGAACATTAAAAAAGGCGCAGTGTTAGCATTTGCCCACGGCTTTTCGATTTTATTCAATCAAGTTGTCCCCAGAAAAGATTTAGACGTGGTGATGATTGCGCCCAAAGCACCAGGTCATACCGTACGTTCAGAGTTCGTGCGTGGCGGTGGTGTTCCCGACTTAATCGCGGTTCATCAAGATGCCTCAGGTACAGCAAAAGCCATTTGTTTATCCTATGCTTCAGCAATTGGTGGCGGTCGTTCTGGTATTATCGAAACGACTTTCCGTGACGAGTGCGAAACTGACCTGTTCGGCGAACAAGCGGTATTGTGTGGCGGTGCCGTTGAACTGGTGAAAATGGGTTTTGAAACCTTGACCGAAGCAGGCTACCCAGCGGAAATGGCTTATTTCGAGTGTTTGCACGAATTAAAATTGATTGTTGATTTGATGTACGAAGGTGGCATTGCCAACATGAACTACTCCATTTCCAACAATGCTGAATATGGCGAATACGTGACTGGCCCTAAAGTCATTAACGAAGAAAGCCGTGCCGCGATGCGTCAAGCGTTAAAAAATATTCAATCGGGCGAATATGCTAAACGTTTCATTTTAGAAGGCATGACCAACTATCCTGAAATGACCGCAAAACGTCGTTTAAATGCCGAGCATCCCATCGAAGTCACGGGTGAAAAATTACGCGCGATGATGCCTTGGATTAAAGCGAATCAAATCGTCGATAAAACCAAAAACTAATTTGGTTTTTAGATAAAAAAGCGTACTTCGGTACGCTTTTTTTATGCCTACTTGAAAAGGGTTTTTCTTAGGCCGATTTAAGTCATTGTTGTGTTGCTAAGGTATAATAGCCAACTTCAAGTGGCTGCCATTATGGTGTGCTGCCGACTTATTATTTGCGGATTTTTTATGACTTCTACCGAGCAATCATCAACAGCAACTACGCCAGCAGAGGCAGAAGTATTAACTAGAGAAAATACCGAAGCCAGTCATTCAACTACATTGGCAGAACGCATCGCTGAAGCATTACGCGCTAAAAATGATAACCAAGTAGGGTATCAACCGCCAAACAAAGCAAATCATCATAAAACGCCACACCGCCCACCGCATGGTACACGACGCTCAATGGGTAAACGCTAGTCCACTTTTTTCAAACACTCTGCAAAAATGCGTAAATATCTTCAAAAAAGCGTGCATTGCTCTTGTCTGCGCTAGGCATAACAACTCATACCGCACTACACTAGGGGTGATTGGCGACCATTTAAGCGTTATTGAGTCGCTGCCAACAGATCAATAAAAAGAGAGAATCATTATGCAAGGCCATGTTTCTGGCACGTATGTGTGCTTGTTGTTTGAGTGGCTCAATGAGCGTGGCTTGGATGCAGAGACGGTATTACAGCGTCCTCGTCCTGACTTAGATGAGCGTATTCGCATACCGTTTAAAGAATGGCGCGAAATGTTGGAGCGCGTGTCGCAATTAACCCAAGACCCATTTTTTGGTTTGCAAGTTGGTAGCCGTATTACCCCACGTCATTTGGGAATATTGGGTTACGTCTCTTACTCCTGCAATACCTTAGGCGAAGCTTTATTACGCCTGCAACGTTTTGAAGATTTGGTTTATGCCGTTAATGATTTAAAAGTGACCTTTGAAGGCGAGCTAGTGCTGCTGCAATGGGGCGCAGAGCTGGGCGTGACGGGCGAGTTGGCTGACCAAACAGTGCAGTCGGCATTGGTGAGTTATATTCGGTATATTATTGAGCCTGAATTTACGCCCACATGGATGAGCTTTATCAATCCACCCCCTCCAAATGTGAAGCCTTACGAGGAGTTCTTTGGCTGTCCCGTTCGCTTTGAGGCCAATTACACGACACTGGCTTTTCCTGCAATTTGGTTAGCCAAACCTGTTGCCAAGCCTGACCCTGTTTTACGCGATATTCTCGACCGCCAAGCCGAAAACCTCTTGCAGCAATTACCTGCTAACGATGAGTTTGTTGATGCTTTACGGCACGCTATTCACGCAGCGATTCATGCGGCAACACCTAATTTAGATGTAGTTGCCATGCGTATGCACTGTTCACCTAGAACCTTGCAACGGCGTTTGGATGAGCGCAGCTTAAAGTTTCAGGTGTTGTTAGATGATGCGCGTTTGCAATTAGCCAAGCGTTATTTGAGTAAAAGTAATACGTCGTTAAGTGAGATTGCTTTATTGCTGGGTTATGCCGAGCAAAGCGCGTTTAA
>JBKJUH010000346.1:0-2668 GCA_046590075.1 Agitococcus sp. | reverse complement strand
CATAAAACCACATCTTTGGTAGCCCGTGTGCTAACACGGGGGAAACAAACTACAATTCCCGTATTGCATACGGGCTACGACTCTCTATAGTTTCTTTTGTCTGTGGGGAGTTGCGGGTGGACGTTTCGGACGTTAGCGACCAGTCAGTATTTACTGAAGGAGGAGGCACACTTCGGACTTTCCACAGCGTTTTAACGGCTAGCAAATTTATTCGCCAACCCACAGATGAAGGCGGTTAAAACCGCCCCTACACAATCAAACCGCCATCGCATCCCGCCACAACGGTTTTTTATCAACAATAGGCAAACTATCTTCAACAGGTGTACTTAATTGCAAAGCATGAATCCCCAACTTCTCAAACAGCAATCGGTCAGCGTGTGTTTCGGGATTGCTAGTCGTTAATAACTTCTCACCATAAAAAATCGAATTCGCGCCAGCAAAAAAGCACCATGCTTGCATTTGCTCGTTCATTTTTTCGCGCCCTGCCGACAAACGTACAAAGGACTTAGGCATAATAATCCGCGCGACGGCAATGGTACGCACAAATTCAAACGGTTCTAAATCATCAACATCACCTAATGGCGTGCCTGCAATTTTTACCAACATATTAATCGGCACAGAGTCGGGATGCGACGGTAAATTGGCTAATTCCATCAACAAGCCAATACGGTCTTCACGTTTTTCACCCATGCCCACAATGCCACCCGAACACACTTTAATGCCTGCTTCACGGACATTGGCTAAGGTATTTAAACGGTCACTATAGCTACGCGTGGTAATGACTTTGCCGTAATATTCGCGTGAGGTGTCTAAATTGTGGTTGTAATAATCTAAACCTGCTTCGCCCAACGCTTTGGCTTGCTCAGGGGCTAACATACCTAAAGTCATGCAGGTTTCTAAACCTAAGCCTTTGACTTGTTTGACCATTTCGAGCACGTAGGGCATATCTTTATCACGCGGACTACGCCACGCTGCGCCCATGCAAAAACGACTCGCGCCTTTTTCTTTCGCTTGTTTGGCTTCTTCAATGACTTTTTGAATTTCTAACAGCTTCTCTTTGTCTAAACCCGTGTCATAATGGCCAGACTGAGAGCAATATTTACAATCTTCAGGACACGCCCCTGTTTTAATCGATAACAAGGTACTGACTTGCACCGCATTCGGGTCAAAATGCTGGCGATGCACCGTTTGCGCTTGAAACAGTAACTCGTTAAACGGCAAATCAAACAGGGTGCGTAATTCGGCGCGATGCCAGTCGTGGCGCAGTGTCGTCATGGCGTTATCCATTAAAAAATACTATGCAGATGCTCGCCATCCTGCAAGCAAGGCAACAAGCTGTCAAGTTTTTAAGGAAGAAAATCGGACATGTGGACAAAATTTCAGCAATTTATACTTTCCACACCTAATTGTTTAGCGTGTAAAAGCTATCCTAGCCAAAAACAAGGCTTTTGCTCGGGTTGTTACACGGACTTGCCGCATATCACTCACAGTTGTTTACGTTGCGGTTTAGCGGTATCTGCGGAGCGACAATGCGCCTGTAAAGACGAAGAGTGGCCGTTTACGGTGTGTATAGCCGCTTGTGCTTATGCCTTTCCCGTGGACGCGCTGATTAGCCAACTGAAAAATCAACATCAACTCACTTTGGCCGAACCATTAGGACTACTCATCGCCAAGCAAATTGAACGGCAACGCATTCCCCTACCCGAGTTACTCATTCCTGTGCCTAGCCATCCCGAACGCTTAAAACAACGCGGTTTTAATCAAGCGGTAGAAATTGCCAAAGTGGTGGGTAACCATTTGTCTATTCCTGTGGATTATTTAAGTGTGCAGCGTGGCAAACAACGTGAAGTGCAAAAAAACCTGAATAAACAACAACGTTTGCATAATGTGGACTCGGCGTTTAGTTTAGATAAAACAGTGAGCGCAAGTCATGTGGCGATTATTGATGATGTCATTACCACAGGTGCAACGACTAAAGCTCTTGCTTATTTATTGCGAGAAAATGGCGTAAAAACCATTCAATCGTGGGCTGTGGCGCGGACGCTGTAGGCGTTAAAATACAACTTTATGATTTTTGCTGGACAGACGAAAGACCCGCCAACGTAGAAATTGTTGACTATCACTAATTTGGAGTAACACTCATGTTCAAAAACGGTATGCGCCCTGTTCACCCTGGTGAAGTGCTGCGCGAAGACTATATGCTCCCCTTAAACCTCAGTGCCAATGCCCTCGCCAAAGCACTTGGCGTTACCCCAGCCCGCATTAACGACATTGCTCGTGAAAGACGCGGTATTACAGGCGATACCGCATTACGCTTAGTGCGTTATTTTGGCGGCGACGCACAAAGCTGGCTTAACTTACAAAGTATGTATGAGCTACGCTTAGCCGAGATAGCCGCAGGTGAACGCATTAACAATGAGGTTCGCCCGATGCATTGTGCCGCGTGAAAGTGGATGGCTTTATCTAACCTGAGTTCGGGGCAAAAACATTTCAGGTGATTTTTTATGCTTGTTTTTACCCTCACTCCAGCCCTCTCCCTATTAAGGGCTACCGTATGCACACATCTTTTGAGTGATGAATGAGTCAATAAACAGAGTTAAATTCCCCTCTTGAGAGGGGTTAGGGGTGTGTTAGTAGTAAAAAGCACTGATTTTTGTGCGATTAAACC
>JBKJUH010000203.1:0-6845 GCA_046590075.1 Agitococcus sp. | reverse complement strand
GCAGAGGGTGATTGATGACTCATCGGTTTTTTGGTGACAGGTTGATGTTTGTTATGGCCAGCACCGTCACGCGAAGCTGGCGCACGACCACGATTTTGTTGAGGTTGCATCGGTTTGCGTAACGGTTCAGGTTTAGCGTTGAGGTCGGGTTCAAAACCAGCAATGACAATCGACGGTAATTTGCGTTTAATCAGTTTTTCAATATCCGCTAACAGTTTTAATTCATCAACACAAACTAATGATACCGCTTCACCATCGGCTCCTGCACGACCTGTGCGGCCAATACGATGGACATAATCTTCGGCAGTCGTTGGTAATTCATAATTGACAACGTGGGGTAATAAATCAATATCAATACCGCGTGCAGCAATATCGGTAGCGACCAACACGCGTAAATTGCCCGCTTTAAATTCGCTTAATGCTTTTTCACGCGCCGATTGGCTTTTATTACCATGAATCGCCATTGCCGAAATACCGTTTTTATCGAGTTGCTCGGCTAAACGATTCGCCCCATGTTTGGTACGCATAAACACCAGCACTTGTTCCCAGTTGCCTTGACGAATTAAGGTTTCTAACAACGCTCGTTTCTTGTCCCGATCAACAGGATGCACTACTTGTGAGATGGTTTCCGCCGTCGTATTGCGTGGCGCGACTTCAATACTGAGTGGGTTTTTTAACAAGCCTGCCGCTAAGGTTTTAATCTCATCCGAAAAAGTAGCAGAAAATAAGAGATTTTGACGATTCGCAGGTAATAACGGCAAAATTCGACGAATATCACGAATAAAGCCCATATCTAACATACGGTCGGCTTCATCTAAAATCAGCGTTTCAACACCACTTAAGTCGACGGTTCGTTGGCCGACGTGGTCTAATAATCGCCCTGGTGTGGCGACTAAAATATCAACACGTTTAAACAATCGTTGAATTTGTGGTTTGATATTGACACCACCAAACATCACCATCGACTTAATATCTAAAAACTGGCCATATTCTTTGGCGGCTTCTTCGACTTGCGAGGCCAATTCACGCGTGGGTGTGAGAATTAAGGCACGAATTTTTGATTTGTGATTAGAGAAGGCAACATCAGGTTGTGCTAAACGATGTAATAACGGCAACATAAAGCCTGCGGTTTTGCCAGTGCCAGTTTGCGCGGCAGCGAGTAAATCACGTCCTGATAAAATGGCAGGAATGGCCTCGCTTTGGATGGGAGTCGGGGAGGTATAACCGCAAGCAGTGAGGGCGCGGACTAACTCGTCAGCAAGGCCAAGTTGGGCAAAAGACATAAAAATTCCAAAAAGAAACAAAAGTAGGACTTACGCATCGCGCCGCGATTAGCGCGTTTTGCGAACATAAAGCCGCTGAAATGTGAGCAAATAAGCGATAACCGCGTAAGTCTAAAAAAAGACAGCATAAAATCTTCGGGCAGTATAACAGTCATTGTCAGCATACTCACTCATGGTGATGGTTTGCCGACTCGCAAGGCAGTAGAATCGGCCTTTATCTACATTTTCTGTGACCAATAAATGTTGTACTCTATTCTTGCGATTAGCATTGGTGCTGCTTGTGGGGCAGTATTACGTTGGATTTTGGGTTTAAGTTTGAATGCCATCTTGCCAACCATTCCTTTAGGCACACTCGCAGCCAATTTAGTCGGTGGTTATTTTATTGGCATTGCGTTTGTCTTTTTTGCTAATAATCCTCAATTGAGTCCTGAGTGGCGATTGTTAATCATCACAGGGTTTTTAGGCGGTTTAACGACGTTTTCTACTTTTTCTGTTGAAGTGACGACCTTGCTGCAACAAAATAAATTGTTATGGGCAAGTGCGGCGATTGCCGTTCATGTGTTGGGGTCATTATTGATGACGTTGCTTGGTATGGCGACAATGACGTGGTTGAAAAAAAGTTAATGGCAAAGATAAACCCCGTCTACACATGACCCTACTAAAAAGCTAAACCTTAGTTGTTTAAACCAGCTACACTACCACCACGATGAAAAAAACACGCCTGTTACTGACACTGTGGTTAATGCTGTTGACGGCCTTGATGCCGCCGATGGCGTTTGCCTGCGCCAGTGTGTGTGCCGTCGGTTGTGAACAGATGATGGCCAGCCCAACAGACGAGACGATACAAGCTATGCCGCCTTGTCATCATGAGGGCATGGCGGTTGCCCAAGCTGATAAATCGAATACCTCAGATACGGACAAAACATCACCGTGTTTAGCCAATATCATCTGCCACCTGACAGTAGGCATAAATACCGCTGTCTTAGCGCACCAAACCTACACACCACACGCTGTAGTTGTGACGCACATTCCTGCTTTTATTCCGCAAGTTGCCCTTTCTCCGCCTGATAAACCGCCTCGGTTTTAAATATGCTTTCTCAATATTAGGCAGATACGTGGTTGTATTTGCTATGGAAATCGTATTTTCAACTTAGAGATTTTTATCGTGCCTATTTATGCTTTTGGAGTCTGCCTGATGGCATTGGCTCTAGCTGTGCCTGTGACTGCTATCGCGGATTCTAGTCAATTGCTGACCTTTGATGACACCATTCAACGCGCCCTAAACCAGCAACCGTCAGTACAAGCTTATCAGTCGGCGACAACGGCTGCGCGTGAACAAGCGCAGGTGGCCGCGCAATTACCTGACCCACAACTCAAGTTTGGTGTTATCAATATGCCGATTACAGGTGGTGATGCGTTGCGACTGAATCGTGATGACATGACCATGAGTACCATTGGTGTGATGCAAAACATGGTGCGTCCTGCCAAGCGAGTGGCGGCTTCGGCACAGTGGTTAGCACAGGCTGATATGATGAGCGCGAACGGCCAAAACATGGCATGGTTGATTCGTCGTGATGCGGCACTGGCTTGGCTTGATGTGTTTGCCGCCGAAAAAACGATTGTCATACGCCAACGTCTCGCCATTGAACTACAGGCCGAACGGCAAGTCGCTTCGGCACAATTCGCGAGCGGCGCAGTCACCGCCAGCGAGTTATTACAGCAAGATGCCTTAATCGCGATGGCACATGACCAGCAACTGATGGCGCAAGGTGATGCGCGCAAAGCGCGGAGTGTATTGGCGCGTTGGTTGGGCGACAGCGGCACTCAGCCATTAAGCCCCGACTTGCCAACGTTAGATTTTCCCACCCCCGAATCCAGCCGTATTAGTCAACACCCCCTCATGTTAGTGGCCGAGCAGGGCGTTGCTGTAAATCGTTATCAAGCAGAGTTAGCTCAAGCAGAGGATCTGCCCAATTGGAGTTGGGAATTGATGGTTGGTCAGCGTCAAGGCTCGCGTGCCGATATGCTCAGTCTGCAAGTAAGTGTCGATTTACCGTGGCAACCGCAACAGCGTCAACGTCATCAACAAGCGGCAGCCTTGGCAAATGTCCAACAAGCTCAGTTTTTAGTGGAAGACCAACGGCGCGCCTTAGTTGCTGAGGTAGCCGAAGCGCAAGCGGACTTCGACACCGCACAAGCCCGAGAGCAAGAACATCTGCAACGGCTGATTCCCGCGACTCATGCCGCCTTAGTAACGACGCAAGCATCTTATCAAGCAGGTAAAGCGCCACTGTCAGCGGTATGGCTGGCGCGTCGCGCTGCTTTGGAGGTAGAGCTGGAGCATTGGCTGATTCGAGTTGAGCGTTTACGCGCCATCGTGCGCTTACATTATTTGTTGGCTAGCCGCGTAAGTCCTAATAATAAAGGAGTATCACCATGAAACTATCGAAATCAATGGCCGCGCTGCTTTTTATCACCATCATCCTGACCGCCTTAGTGACATGGGGATTTATTCGCTATTACCACGCCTCTAAGCCAATGGCAAATGACAGTAAACAAGCTCCCATAGAGCCTAAAATATTGTACTGGTACGACCCGATGGTACCTGAGCAGAAGTTCGATAAAGCAGGTAAGTCACCGTTTATGGATATGCAATTAGTGCCGAAATATGCCGATACGGGCGGTGCTGATGGCAATAACAATGGCGTGTCTATTAACGCTGGAGTTATACAGAATTTGGGAATACGAGTAGTCAAAGTGCAGAAAAACCAGTTTTCCGAGGGTGTATCTGCCATTGGCCGTGTCGAAGCAGACGAACATCGCCTGTATACCATTCAAACCCGTAGTGCTGGTTTTATTGAGCATTTGTGGGTGCGAGCAGTCGGTGACACGGTACGCGCAGGGCAAAAAGTGGCGGAGGTTTACGCGCCCGAATTACTGGCTGCCCAACAAGAATACTTGGCTTTGCTAAAAGTAAACGATATCGCGGATGTGAACTCGTTGCGTCAGGCCGCCCGTCAACGCTTACAGTTATTGGGCATGGCTGATCGTGAAATTAACGCCATAACAGCAACAGGTCGTGCCAATCCGCGTATTGGCGTGTATGCCCCCGCGTCAGGTGTGGTCACGGAGTTGGCGGTGCGCGAAGGTGGGCAGATTATGCCTGCCACCAACCTTATGCAATTCGCCGATTTATCGAGCGTCTGGCTGTTATTAGAGATCCCTGAGCGCGCTGCGGCTCGGCTAAAAATAGGCGATAGTGTTAGCGCGCAATTGGAAAGTTTGCCGACGCAGCAGTTTACAGGCCGTATTGATTATCTGTATCCCACGCTTGATAGCAGCACGCGTTCGCTACGGCTAAGGGTAGTGTTAGCCAATCCCTCGGGGCTATTAAAAACGGGAATGTTTGCGACCGCCAATTTGGCAGGGCATAAGCGTGAAGTGCTGAGTATTCCTTCAGAAGCGGTGATTAGTACAGGCACACGTACAGTAGTTATCGTCAAAGACGGCCAGCATTTTCGGCCTGCCGCCATTAGCTTGGGCATAGAGCAAAATGGCCAAAGTGAGGTATTGCAAGGTTTAGAGGAGGATGAAGAAGTCGTTGCTTCTGGTCAGTTTTTGATTGATTCCGAAGCGTCATTAAATGGTGTGTTGGCGCGTTTGACTACGGTTAATAACACAAACGCCCTGCCTACGGTCGCTGCTATGCCTACAGGCGTTCGGGCGACAGTGATCGCCATAGACCGAAAAGCTGCGTCAGTAACACTGGATCATGAAGCGATTGCCGCCTTAAATTGGCCGCCGATGACCATGACGTTTAAGGTGCGCCATCGTGAACAGCTTAAAAATATTGCTGTTGGTGAACAGGTTCGGATTGAGGTCAATGTCGAACCTGAGCAGGACGAGTATGTTATTGATACCTTGAGCACGGAGGCCAGCCATGATTAAGTCGTTAATTCAATGGTCGGTGCAACAGCGCGTTTTAATATTACTGGCGACAGCGTTATTGACAGTGTGGGGTATCTTTGCCTTAGTGCGTACACCGCTAGATGCTATTCCTGACTTATCCGATACCCAAGTCATTATTCGTACTTCTTGGCAAGGTCAAGCCCCACAAGTGGTGGAAAACCAAGTCACTTATCCTTTAACCACCGCTATGCTTTCTGTGCCTCATGTCAAGACGGTGCGTGGTTATTCGTTTTTTGGTGACTCCTTTGTTTACATTATTTTTGACGATAAAACCGATGTGTATTGGGCGCGGTCACGGGTGCTGGAATACCTCAGTCAAGTGTCCAGTCGTTTGCCCGCAGGCGCAAAACCCAGTTTAGGGCCAGATGCCACAGGCGTGGGCTGGATTTATGAATATGCTCTAGTCGATAAAACAGGCCAGCATGATTTAGCCCAGTTGCGTGCCTTACAAGACTGGTTTCTCAAGTTTGAACTGAAAACTGTGCCGAATGTCGCAGAAGTGGCGACCTTGGGCGGCATGGTTAAACAGTTTCAGGTGCAGGTTGATCCCGATAAATTACGCAATTATCGCATTCCCTTAGCCACTGTTACCGCGGCGATTAAAGCCGCCAATAGTGAAACGGGCGGCTCGGTATTGCAGCAGGGCGAAGCGGAATACATGGTGCGTGTGCAGGGTTATTTACAGAGCTTAGATGATTTTCGCCATATTCCGATTAGTGTTTCTGCCTCAGGAACACCGATTTTATTGGGAGATATTGCCCGTGTGCAAATTGGCCCTGAAATGCGTCGTGGTATTGCCGAACTCAATGGCGAGGGTGAAGTCGTCGGTGGAGTCATTGTTTTACGTTCAGGTGAAAATGCCCGTCAAACCATTACTGCCGTTAAAGAAAAACTAGCAACCTTGCAACATAGCTTGCCGTCGGGGGTGGAAATCGTCACTACCTATGACCGTTCACAACTTATTGATCGTGCCGTGGCGAATCTGTGGCAAAAATTACTCGAAGAGTTTCTAGTGGTAGCCGTGGTCTGTGCCGTGTTTTTGTGGCATATCCGTTCGGCATTGGTGGCTATAATTGCCTTACCGTTAGGCGTACTAACGGCTTTTATCGTGATGTATTACCAAGGCATTAACGCCAATATCATGTCTTTAGGCGGTATTGCTATTGCCATTGGTGCAATGGTTGATGCCGCCATTGTGATGATTGAAAATGCCCATCGTAAACTGGAACAGTGGCAGAACGAGCATGGGCAACCGACCGCGCAACAACAAACAACAATCATTGTTGCTGCCGCCTGTGAGGTTGGCTCCGCGTTGTTTTTTTCGTTATTGATTATTACCTTGTCGTTTATTCCTGTCTTTAGTTTGGAAGCACAGGAGGGTCGTCTATTCGCGCCCTTAGCCTATACCAAAAGTTATGCCATGGCGGCAGCGGCAGGCTTATCGGTAACGTTAATTCCTGTGTTAATGACTTTTTTTATTCGTGGTCATATTCGCTCCGAACAAGAAAATCCGCTTAATCGCTGGCTGGTGAATCTCTATAAACCGTTGCTAATACGGGTGTTACATCATCCCCTCAAAACCTTAGCCGTGGC
>JBKJUH010000151.1:0-2921 GCA_046590075.1 Agitococcus sp. | reverse complement strand
TGTTATGGCCTTAAACAGCTATGAAAATCGTGTTTATCAGATTGGTATCGAAGACGACAAGCCATTAATCGCCAAATTCTATCGTCCAGCCCGTTGGCAAAGCGCACAAATTCAAGAAGAACATGATTTTTGCCATGCCTTAGCAGCGGCAGAATTACCCATAATCGCACCGTTAATATCCCCCACCACGCACCAATCATTAGCAGAGTTTGAGGGTTATAGGTTTACCTTATTTCAACGCAAAGGTGGCCAAGCTCCCGAAGCAGGTGATTTTGAGCAATTACACCGTATTGGAATGTTGTTAGGGCGAGTGCATGCCATTGGTCGGCAACAAGATTTTGTCTCACGGCCTAGACTAACCCTAGAGCGATTTCTTGATGTACCTGCAAAGTTAGTGCGCGAAGGCTTTATGCCATCGGCTTTAGTGGCGCGTTATGATGCCGCTATTACCTTACTGCGTGAAAAAATTCAGGCCTTACAGCTCAATCAATCAGTGTTTATACGTACGCATGGTGACTGTCATTTAGGTAATATTTTATGGACGCGGGATGATGGCGCATGGTTAGTCGATTTTGATGATTGCCAATCGGCACCCGCGATTCAAGATTTATGGATGTTATTAACAGGCTCAAGACATGAGCAAGAAAGCCAATTGTCTGAATTATTAGATGGTTACACGATGTTTTGCGAGTTTGATGCCCGTGAGCTTCGGCTGATTGAAGGGTTGAGAAGTTTAAGAATGATTCATTATGCAGGGTGGTTAGCAATGCGTTGGCTTGATCCTGCTTTTCCTAAATATTTTCCGTGGTTTAACACCGATAGTTACTGGCAGCAGCATGTTGCTGAATTAGAGCAACAATGCCGCCTGATGGATGAGTCACCGTTGCGTTGGCTTTAAGTGTTTACGGTGATGGACTCACGCGAATACTACCGACACAACTGGCTAAACCAGGCGCAATACTTTCGGCAAGGCGTAAACCAAAATCGTTGCCCAATGCGCTCAGTGCTTTGGTGCGTGCCGCAAAAAAGTGTTGTCCTGAGGGGCTGGTGGCAAATTGTAAATACGTTTGTAGTTCTTCTGGTGATAACGGTGCGTACAAGTTGGCCAAAGAGCGTTGTACTTGCTGATTCATAAAGTCAATTTTATTGCGTTTAGCGACATTTAGGCCAATATGTGAGCCAGGAATTTGCATTAACGCCAAACAATCATAACTATCTAAACGCTCAATCAAGGCATTGGCACTGGCTAAAAATACACTGTTGAGGGCAGCACTCAGTTGTGTGGCGGTGCGTAAAGAGGCCATTGATTCGGATTGTGTAGCTGATTCTGGTTGTTTTAGACCTTCTCGAAAATTCGTTTCCGCCTTTAATACCGCTTGTCCTACAGGTGATTGATAAAAATCAATGGCTGTTTGCATATCAGCCGCACTAAGGTTTTGCGCTAAAGAGTTTTGCAGTTGTGCGTCGATGTAGGGATTGTTGACGGTTTCTTGAATGCTTTTTTGCACCGACTCTAAAAAGCGTTTGGGAATCCACTCTTGCACTTCACTGTCATACAGAGGGGCTTCTAAATACAATAAGGGCGTGCGAAATTGGCTCGTTTGTAAGAGTTGTTGGGCAACAACACTGGTGGCAATCGGAGCAACAGGTGCAACTTGTTGGTGTTGGCACGCGGTTATTAAAAGAATGAAGCCTAAGCTGAATAATTTTTTCATAGTATTGTTGCCACTGTAGGGGTGCGATGCTCGCGCCCTATATCGGTTATGTGCAGAAAGGGCGCAAGCATCGCGCCCCTACGTTATGATTTTTGGTTAATGCCAACAGGCGAAGCACTTTGCCCAATCGCCAATCCCTGCTGATGTTGTGGCGGTGCTAAGGCGATTTGTGCTTGTTCTAAATGTGCCACGCGTGCGGCAACCATGTGGTTAATATGGTCATGGATTTTGTCTTTAGTGGCTAATACCGAGTGTACAACCGCTTTACGGCGTTCGCCCAATTGCTGCATTTGTGCGGTTAAAAACTGAAACTCATGCGTCATTTGCAGGTCAACGGCTTGACCATAACGTTGGCGTAAGTCCGAACCTTCGGGAAATTGGTTTTGAATATTGAGTAATGACGGTAATTTAACGGTCATAAAGTCGTTGTGCTGGATACTGTTTTCAAGTTCTTTATACATCGCTTCAACACGATGCAGAATATCTAAATTGCCATTTTCTATCAATATCATGCGTTCTTCGGCTAAGATGTTTAGCTCTTTAGTCATAGCAACAAGCGATAGTTGTATGGCATGAAAACCGCGAGCTTTGGCTTCTATCACTGCTGCTTCCATTCGTGCATTAAATTCGGCAAGCTCCATTTGCGTTTCTTTTATTAAAATAATTCGGTCGTGTTCGCGGTCGGCCAGTTGCAAGGCTTGGTCGCGTTCAATTTCAGCAACACGCACTTTATCTGGGTCATAGTTAGTGTTGCTACTAGAACTACTGCGAGAACTGCCGCCACCAAACCATCCACTAACTACTTTTCCTACTGTTCCCCAAAAGCTCATGTGATTTCCTCCCAAAACATTATTAACTTGTTGACTATGAAAACGCCCAAGCGTACACCAATTAGCAAAGTGTTCGCAGTTATTAAAAACAATGTGATAACCACTGTCGCCTACGCTATCTTTTGCCCAACGAACAATATCAGCAATAGCATATAAATCGTTTAGCTCATCGTCGTTATAAATTTTGACTTCTACTGTGCCTGTGCGTAAAAACTGGCGTAAAGTCGTAGCAATCACTTCGTTGCCTTCGCCCAACACGTTGTCATCATTATGTGAAGAAAAATGAATCACTTCGCTGTGACTAACATAAATACCATGATGATTATAAACGCCCCGACTAACGCGAATATGGTCGCCTTGTTGTGGTGCTTGTGCT
>JBKJUH010000069.1:0-2961 GCA_046590075.1 Agitococcus sp. | reverse complement strand
TTGTGGACATTCTCTACTTTAGGCTGGCCGAACGACACCGAAGAGTTGCGCACCTTTCACCCGACCGATGTCTTAGTCACAGGCTTTGACATTATTTTCTTTTGGGTGGCGCGTATGGTGATGATGACCATGCACTTTATGAAAAACCCAGACGGCAGTGCCCAAGTGCCGTTCAAAACCGTTTATGTCACGGGCTTGATTCGGGATGAACAAGGGCAAAAAATGTCGAAATCGAAGGGCAATGTCATTGACCCTATCGACATGATTGACGGCATCGACCTCAATACTTTACTGGAAAAACGCACCAGCGGCATGATGCAACCCGACAAAGCCGCCGCTATCGCCAAACGCACGCAACAACAATTTCCCGAAGGCATTAACGCGCACGGCACAGACGCGCTACGCTTTACCTTAGCCGCCCTCGCCTCGACTGGCCGCGACATTAATTGGGATATGCGTCGTTTAGAAGGCTATCGTAACTTCTGTAATAAATTATGGAATGCTGCGCGTTTTGTCTTGAGTAATTGCGAAGGCCACGATGTTGCCGTTAACCATGACAATGTCGAACTCAGTGTTGCTGATGAGTGGATTATCAGTCGTTTACAACGTGCCGAACAACAAGTGACTGACGCATTTAACAGCTATCGCTTTGACCAAGCGGCACAAGCAATTTACGAATTTGTCTGGAATGAATACTGCGATTGGTATTTAGAACTGAGCAAACCTGTATTAAATGGTGATAGCAGCCCAGCCGCTAAAGCAGGCACACGTCGCACTTTGTTGCGTGTGTTAGAAGCGATGTTGCGCTTAATGCACCCGATTATGCCGTATATCAGTGAAGAAATTTGGCAACGTGTCAAAGGATTAGTCGGTAAAACAGGCGACAGCATTATGCTCGAAGCCTATCCGATTGCCGATAACAGCAAAATTAACCTGCAAGCCGAGGCCGATGTTGAATGGTTAAAATTAGTCATTGCGGGCATTCGTAATATTCGTGGGGAAATGAACATTTCGCCCAGCAAACCACTGCCAGTGTTGTTTCATAACAGCACTGCCGACGACCAAGTTCGATTGCAGCGTTATAGCTCACAATTACGCTTTTTAGCGCGCTTAGACAGCCTTGATGTATTAGCTCTTGATGCCGATTTACCGCCAGCAGCAACTGCATTAGTCGGCAATATGGCAGTATTAGTGCCGCTAAAAGGCTTTATTGATAAAGATGCCGAAGCCGCACGTCTAAGCAAAGAAATTGACCGTTTAGATAAAGAAGTGGCGCGTATTGGTGGCAAACTCAGTAACGAAAGTTTTACCGCTAAAGCTCCAGCCGCCGTGATTGCCCAAGAGCAAACGCGCTTGGCTGACGCAAAAACGGCACACGCGAAGTTACAAGAGCAGTTAGAGAAGTTGAAGGTGTTGTAACATACCAAACGGACTTAGCTCTAACGGGAGTCTAAGTTCACTCACTGACAAAATGAGGTTTTTATGGAAAGTCTCGTACCCGTTTATCAGCTCAAAATCACCCTCAAATGGAGTAAACCACCCATTTGGCGACGTATAGTAGTGACTGCTGATATCCCTTTAGATATGTTACACATCGCGATTCAAAAAGCGATGGGCTGGGAAAATTGTCATCTGTATGCTTTTGATGCAGGGGTTAATAAATATAGCCCTATTGACCCCGATTGGGATGATGGTTTTTTTCTGCCCGCCGAAGCAACGACGCTGAGAGAGGTTTTAACGTCAGTTAAAGACAAGATGCGTTATGATTATGATTTTGGGGACAATTGGGAACACGACATTACCCTTGAAAAAATACTGACAACCGAAGACGGATTGCCGTCTATCAAATGTATCAAAGCAGTGGGGGCTTGCCCACCCGAAGATTGTGGCGGCACACCAGGTTATGAGTACTTACTGGAGATATTGGCCGACCCCAAACATAAAGACTATAAAAGTATGCGCGAATGGCTAGGCTTAAAACGAGGTCAACATCTTGACCCTAAATTTGTGAACCTAGAGGATATTAACAAAGAGTTGGCCGCACTATTTAAAGCCGTTGCACCACCAAAAATTAAACTAGTTTAGCCGTCATTCGTGAATGCCGCCCTTCTGCTAAGGCGTAAGGGTGGTCGTTACACCCACACTTTTTAACAAGACGAAACTCATGGCCGCCAAACCCAAAATCTATCAACTTAAAATCACCCTCACTGACAGCAGCCCCCTTATTTGGCGACGAGTATTTGTACCTGCCAATGTGTCGTTAGATGTACTGCATGAAATTGTACAAATTGCCATGGGTTGGCACAATCAACATAAATATGCCTTTGACCATGAAGAAGCTTCGTTTGGCGAAGTGTTTCCCGAAGACGATAACGGTATGTATCCTGCCGACAAAGTCAAACTCAACCGACTGTTAACCACGGTCAGAGACAAACTGATGTATATTTATGACATGGGCGACAATTGGGAGCACACCCTTGTTTTAGAAAAGATTTTACCCAGTGAAGGCATTGTCTCACCTTCGTGTAGTCATGCCAGTGGCGCGTGTCCACCCGAAGATTGTGGCGGCATCAGTGGTTATTATCATTTGCGCCAAGTGTTAAAAAATCCGAATGACCCCGAATACATTTCCCTACAAAAACTATTAAAAGTACACCGTGACTTTGACCCTAATTTTGTGGATACTAAAGCCATCAACGCCGCATTGGCTATTTTATAGACTATGATTAATGACCATTTGGACAAGCAGTCCCCCTCAGTTAGGAGTACACAGATTATGGATAATCCGCACATCAACCCCACCCAATCCCTACCGCTAGCTGCCATTGGCGCACTATCCTTAGGCCAAAAAATTCAGGCCATTAAAATCGTTCGTAAAGAAAAGTCACTGGGCTTAAAAGAAGCAAAAGAGATGGTTGAAGCCTATGAGCTCGCCAACCCGCATCTTCGTCCTGTGTTAAA
>JBKJUH010000371.1:0-2751 GCA_046590075.1 Agitococcus sp. | reverse complement strand
CATAAATTGGGCATTGACCCCGTTTGGTTTGGAGTGTTGTTGGCGATGAACTTACAGACCTCATTTCTAACGCCACCGTTTGGTTTTTCCTTATTTTATCTACGCAGTGTTGCGCCCGAAAGTGTCAGCACTCGTCATCTGTATCGCGGTGCTGTGCCATTTATTGCTATTCAATTAGTGATGGTCGTGGCCTTGATGATGTATCCCGATTTAGTTCGACACGGTACTGAAGAAGAAAGCAGCCAATTTAATAACGTCAGCGATTTATCCAATGTCGGCGGCCAAGCAGCCAGTGCCGATGAAGCCATTCGTTTAATGCAAGAAATTGCGAAAGAACAGTAAATCAGGACTTACGCATCGCACCGCGATTAGCGCGTTTTGTGAACATAAGGCCGCCTAAAGCGGCTGAAATGTGAACAAATAAGCGATAACCGCGTAAGTCCTAAAACGTAAGGAATTATAATCATGCAACGCCGCCAAGCTTTACAACACATCGCCACCTTAGGTGCAGCCACCGCAACGGGTAGCGTATTGGCTGCCCCCGCCATTATCACCCAGCCAACGGTGCAATGGCGTTTAGCGTCGAGCTTTCCCAAAGGTTTAGATACCATTTATGGCGCAGCCGAAATGCTGTCTAAACGTGTCGCCGAATTAACCGATGGCAAGTTTCAAATTCGCGTCTTTGCAGGCGGAGAATTAGTACCGGGCTTGCAGGTTTTAGATGCGGTGAGTAATGGCACGGTCGAATGTGGCCATACTGCTGGCTATTATTATGTTGGCAAAAGCAAAGCCTTTGCTTTTGATACTGCCTTACCGTTTGGCTTAACGGCACGTCAACAAAATGCGTGGTATTCACAGGCAGGTGGCCGTGAGTTGTTGAGCGAATTATTCAAACAATACCATGTCATTCCCTTTGCGGGCGGAAATACAGGCGCGCAAATGGGCGGCTGGTTTAGAACCCCCATCAATAGCCTTAAAGATATGCAAGGCTTAAAAATGCGTATTCCGGGTATTGGTGGTGAAATTATGTCGCGGTTGGGCGTAATTCCACAAACCATTGCAGGCGCAGACATTTACCCAGCCTTAGAGCGTGGCGCGATTGATGCCAGCGAATGGGTAGGGCCTTATGATGATGAAAAGCTCGGTTTATACAAAGTCGCCAAGCATTATTATTTTCCAGGTTGGTGGGAAGCAGGACCGCAATTAAGTTTTTATGTCAATGATGCGGCATGGGCGAAATTACCAAAAGCATGGCAAGCGGCGTTTCAAGTGGCAACGGTCGAAGCCAATGCAATGATGTTAGCCGCCTATGATGCGCGCAATCCACAAGCCTTAGTGCGCTTGATGAATCAGCATCATGTGGTGTTGCATCGTTATCCTGATGATGTCATGCAAGCAGGGCAAAAAGCAGCATTTGCTTTGTATGATGAATTGGCAGCCGCAGACCCAATGTTTCGTAAAATTTACGCCTCGTGGAAGCCGTTCCGTCGTTTAGTACAAGGTTGGACAAACTTGGCAGAAACGTCGTTAGAGAATTTTATGTATAAGAATGCGAAGTAGGGTGATGATACAAGGCTTAGTGTGTGACGCTAAGCCTTAACAGCAAAGGTACTTATGATGATTGATAATCTAACAATACAAAACTTTCGCTTGTTTGAGTCTTTAGAGATTCAAGGCATTACGCGGGTCAATTTGATTGTCGGCAAAAATAATGCAGGTAAAAGCGCCTTGTTAGAAGCGTTTTATTTATATTATTCTGGCCTGTCGTTAAATGATATTTTTTTGATTTTAGATACACGTCAAGAGTTTTTTAGAGAGCAAGACGGATTTGAAAAGAGTCCTATAATTCATTTATTTAATAATCATAAATTACCTCTTAGTAAAGAGAGTAATATTAAAATATTCTCAAATGATTATAGTGTTGAGTTAGGAATAAGTGTAGTTGTTGAGTCTACAGTCAATGGAGAGGTATTTCAGAAAAGTTTTGATTTTGATTCTCTTTCAGAAGATATTGACGCCAGTCAGATACATTTACAACGCACTATTACTTACAGTAGTAGCCTTCATCGTTTGAGGCCAATTCCTCTAAATGAGCGTTTGAGCCGATTGACATTTAGACGTAGCTTAGAATTAGATATTTTAATTACTAAAAGTTTGAAGAAAATATGTCGTTTAGTGCCAACTAAGGGCTTAATGGATAATACTGCATCAAGTTTATGGGACAGTATCAGCTTAACGCCTGCTCAAGATGATGTAATAAAAGCCTTTCACTTAATCGAACCTAAAATCACAGGGCTAAGTTTTGTCGCTGCGGATAGCGAAACTAATAACCGAATCCCCATTATTAAACTCAGCGATATGTCCGAACCCATTCCCCTAAAAAGTTTAGGTGATGGCATGACTCGGTTATTTCATTTAATTTTATCCTTAGTCACGGCTAAAGACGGTGTTTTGCTAATTGATGAATTTGAAAATGGTTTACATTGGAGTACTCAAAGCAAAGCATGGCAGTTAATTTTTACCTTAGCAAAGCAATGGAATGTACAAGTGTTTTGCACCACACACAGTACAGACTGTATCAATGGCTTTGAAGAAATTTGGACACAAAACCCACAAGATGCCGCATTTTTTAGGTTATATCGAAAAGATAATCAAAGTTATATTAAAACCTATGATTTAGAAATGCTATCGGATGCCATTGAAACCGAAACGGAAGTCAGATGATGGCTAGACCTTTTAGAGATGACAATA
>JBKJUH010000139.1:0-5303 GCA_046590075.1 Agitococcus sp. | reverse complement strand
TACAACGCGAACGCTCGCAAAAAGCAGGTAAGTTCAAAGTTGATTATAACGCGGTAATGAAAGTTGACTCAGAAACCGTCTTTACAGGTTATGACACCACTCAAGGTGAAGGCAAAGTTATTGCCCTGTTTATGGGTGAAGATGCGGTGACTCATGCCAACGAAGGCACACCCGCCGTTGTGGTGCTCAATCAAACGCCGTTTTATGCCGAATCTGGCGGCCAAGTCGGTGATTGTGGCGTATTGACTGTCGGTCATACCCGTTTTGAAGTGCGAGACACCACTAAAGTAGGCAGCGCGTTTTTACATCATGGCATGGTCACCGAAGGCCAATTATTAATTAATGATGTGGTTTCCGCACAAGTAGATGCCAGCGTTCGCCTGAATACCTCGCGTAATCACTCCGCTACCCACCTACTTCATGCCGCATTACGCCACGTATTAGGCGCACATGTTCAGCAAAAAGGCTCATTAGTGTGTGCTGACTATTTACGTTTTGACTTTTCTCATACCGAAGCCGTTTCAGCCGAACAAATGGCCGAAGTTGAAGCGATTGTGAATGGCCAAATTTTGACCAACACCACCGTCAACACGGATATTACAGACATTGATACCGCAAGAAATAAAGGTGCAATGGCGTTATTTGGCGAAAAATATGGCGATACCGTACGTGTATTAAGCATGGGACAAGATAATTTTTCTGTCGAATTGTGCGGTGGTATTCACGTCAATCGTACAGGTGACATCGGCTTATTAAAAATCACCAGTGAAGGTGGTATTGCCGCAGGTGTCCGTCGTATTGAAGCACAAACGGGTACAAGAGCATTGGCTTGGGTAAAAGAGGGCGAAAACCAACTCGCCACTGTTGCACAACTGGTCAAAGCGAATCGTCAAAGTGCTGTCGCCAAAGTACAACAACTCGCTGAACGTAACCGCGAACTCGAAAAAGAAATCGACAAACTCAATGACAAACTGGCGGAAAGTGCCGTTAATGGCTTGCTGTCGCAACTCCAAGACGTGAATGGCGTTAAATTGCTGGCGGTCAGTATTATCGATGCCGACACACAATTTTTGCGTACTACTTTTAACCTATTGAAAAGCAAGTTAGCATCAGGTGTTATCTTACTCGCTGCTGTAGAAGGTGAAAAAGTGAGTGTTATTGCGGGCGTAACAGCCGACTTAACCAATCGCTTCAAAGCAGGCGACTTAGTGCAACATATATCAGCACAATTAGGCGGCAAAGGGGGTGGTCGTCCTGATATGGCTCAAGGTGGCGGCAGTAATGTTGGCGCATTACCACAAGCCCTAGCCAGTGCTACAGCATGGATTCAAGAAAGAGTTTAATTTAATAACCAATCCCTCTCCCCCAACCCCTCTCCCTCAGGGCGAGGGGAGCTTTCCAGTCCTCTCTCCCCGAGGGAGAGAGTTAGAGAGAGGGTTACGAAAAAGGCAAAAACTATGGCACTAATCGTTCAAAAATACGGTGGCACTTCGGTGGGCACCCCTGAGCGCATTCTCGCAGTGGCAGAGCGCGTACAACGTTGGCATCAACAAGGCCACGACATAGTTGTCGTCGTCTCGGCCATGAGCGGTGAAACCAACCGTTTATTAGCCTTAGCCAAAGCTATTACCGATGACCCAGACCCGCGTGAAATTGACCAAATGGTGTCTACAGGCGAGCAAGTTACCATTGCCCTACTGGCACTGGCGTTGCAAAAAATAGGTTTACCTGCCAAATCTTATACAGGCGCGCAAGTCTCCATTCGCACCGATAGTGCCTTTGGTAAGGCGCGTATTGAAGCTATTGACGATGGTGCTATGCGTGCAGACTTAGCACAGCGCAAAGTCATTGTTGTTGCAGGATTTCAAGGCATTGATAGTGAAGGCAACATTACTACGCTCGGTCGTGGTGGCTCAGACACCACAGGTGTAGCTCTTGCCGCCGCATTAAAAGCCGACGAATGCCAAATTTATACCGATGTCGATGGTGTCTATACCACCGACCCGCGTGTGGTGCCACAAGCACGCCGTTTAACCAAAATTACATTTGAAGAAATGTTAGAAATGGCAAGTCTTGGTTCTAAAGTCTTACAAATTCGCTCCGTTGAATTTGCAGGCAAATACCAAGTGCCATTACGTGTGCTTTCCAGCTTTGGCGAAGGTGAAGGCACGTTAATTACAACTGACTCGGAGGAAGTAATGGAACAACCCGTGATTTCTGGTATCGCCTTTAACCGTGATGAAGCCAAACTCACCGTGCGTGGTGTACCTGATATTCCAGGTATTGCTTTCCGCATTCTTGGCCCCATCGGTAATGCCAACATCGAAATCGACATGATTTTGCAAAATGTCGGCGCAGACAAAACTACTGACTTTACGTTTACCGTTCATCGTAACGACTTCCGTAAAGCCTTACCGATTTTGCAGCAAATTGCCGTAGAAATTGGCGCGCGTGAAGTGATTGGTGATGACAAAATCGCCAAAGTTTCCTTAGTCGGTGTTGGCATGCGCTCACATGCAGGTGTTGCCAGCCAAATGTTTGGCACACTCGCCAAAGAAAACATTAATATTCAGATGATTTCTACCTCCGAAATTAAAATTTCCGTCGTGGTAGAAGAAAAATATATGGAGTTAGCTGTCCGCGCTCTGCATACAGCATTTGACTTAGACGCTCCCAACGCTTAACTTAACAGACATATCAAAGTGTGATTCTTTTACACACCTTGCTGTCAATTTAGTTAGTATTGGGAATATATATCACTCAAGGAGTTTAACTATGTTAATTCTTACTCGTCGTGTTGGCGAAACATTAATGGTTGGCGATGAAGTTAGCGTCACTGTACTCGGCGTTAAAGGCAACCAAGTTCGTATTGGTGTTAATGCACCTAAAGAAATTGCCGTACACCGTGAAGAAATTTACCAACGTATTCAACGTGAAAAAGTCATTCATCAGCACCACGATGACGACGATTTAGAAGACCAAGACAACTAATTTTTTAGTTTATTTGTTTTTGCAATACACGCTATAAACGCAGAAAAGCCCACGTCTTTTCTTTACTGAAAGACGTGGGCTTTATCTGTTTCTACATCCATTCTTGCCGTCAATGGCTGTTGCAGCTAGTTATCCTGTTAACGTCCTGTCACTCCTTTTGCTGCACATCTTACAACCACACTAATTAAAAAAGTCACCAAGCTACATCTTCCTGAAAAACTTGGCGGTTTTCAACATCCTATTGCAATCCTTAACATCCTACGGCAGTCCTTCCTGTTATGCTTTCCTTTGCAACATCCCTGCGCCGTGGGTGTATTATGACTCGTGGGCTCCACTACCGCTATGGCAAATTTCGACAATGCTTGTAGGATATTGCCTACAAAACACTGTCGAAAATCGGAAGTGACTAGCGACAATTGCCTACACAAAACCAATCATACTGCTTAGGACTTACGCGGTTATCGCTTATTTGTTCACATTTCAGCCGCTTTAGGCGGCTTTATGTTCACAAAACGCGCTAATCGCGGTGCGATGCGTAAGTCTTGAACTCAAAACACTACAAACACTTAAAATAGTCCTATAATCGACCACACAATTATTAATTCAACGGAGTCAGTCATCATGAGTCATGATCCTATTGTTATCGTCAACGGTGCGCGTACCCCTATGGGCGGCTTTCAAGGTTGTTTTGCCAATGTCACCGCCCCTGAACTGGGTGCAGTTGCCATTAAAGAAGCCGTTGCCCGTGCTGGCTTACAACCTGAAGATATCCAAGAAGTGATTATGGGTTGTGTGTTACCTGCTGGCTTAAAACAAGGCCCTGCGCGTCAAGCGGCATTAAAGGCAGGTTTACCTGCATCGACTGGCGCAACAACCATTAACAAACTCTGTGGTTCGGGCATGAAAGCCACGATGTTTGCCCATGATTTATTAGTGGCGGGTAGTGTCGATATTGCTGTTGCTGGCGGTATGGAGTCGATGACTAACGCACCTTATATTTTACAAAAAGCACGAAGCGGCTACCGTATGGGTCACGGCGAAATCAAAGACCATATGTTTTTAGATGGTTTAGAAGACGCAGAAACAGGTCGTTTGATGGGTTCATTTGCTCAAGATATGGCCGATAAATTAGGCTTAAGCCGTGAGTCAATGGATGAGTTTGCCATGACTTCATTAACACGCGCGCAAAAAGCAATTGCTGAAGGTCGTTTTGAAGCAGAAATCGTCGGTGTACCTGTCGCTTCTCGTGGTAGTGAAATTCTCGTTAAAATTGATGAACAACCCGGTAATGCTAAACCTGAAAAAATCCCGAGCTTAAAACCTGCGTTCTCCAAAACAGGTACAATTACTGCCGCTAACGCGAGTTCAATTTCTGATGGTGCTTCTGCCCTCGTGTTAATGCGAGAAAGCACGGCCAAAGCGCGTGGTTTAAGCCCGTTAGCGCGTATTGTTGCTCATAGCACACAATCTCAGCATCCTAGCGAATTTACCATTGCTCCGATTGGCGCGATGGAAAAATTATTAGCTAAAACAGGCTGGTCAATTGCCGATGTGGATTTATTTGAAATCAATGAAGCGTTTGCCATGGTGACAATGGCAGCCATGATTAAACACAACATTCCCCATGAAAAAGTCAATGTTCATGGTGGGGCTTGTGCCTTAGGCCATCCTGTTGGCTCTACAGGTTCACGGATTATTTTGAGTTTGATTCACGCCTTAAAACAATATGGCGGCAAACGTGGCATTGCTTCGTTGTGTATTGGTGGTGGTGAAGCGACGGCAATGGCGATTGAGTTAGTTTAATTCTCGCGCTATAAAAAGCCCTGTTGCCTTTTAGGTAACAGGGCTTTTTATTTGGCTAATGTTTGCTTTTTACTTTATGCCCCACGGGCTGACTAAATCAAGCCCACACTCTTCAAAATCTTTGATATTACGCGTCGCTAATGTTGCCTGATAATTTGTAGCAATGGCTGCAATTTGGGCATCAAACTGGCTAATGGGTCGGCCTATTTTTTGACGAGAAGTCACTATTTCCACATAATCGCTGACAACAACACTATCAAAAGCCAATACATGACCATGCAAATCTTGAGTAAATATGGCTTCTATTGTCACTCTTAAATCGGTTTGACGCTTACCCATGGGTAATAATGCTGCGCCCAACATCATTTCAGCTTGTGTAATACTGGTGGTAATTGACATCCTCCCCTAGCTAAAGCAAGGGGATTCCTTCCACAAGACGGCAATGCCCTGCCGCACACTCCACCTAGTCACAAGGACATTCCGATTCGGTGAGATGCTTATTCCTTCAT
>JBKJUH010000113.1:0-2574 GCA_046590075.1 Agitococcus sp. | reverse complement strand
CACAGAGACAAAAAGATGATCACTAAGAAGAATGAAATAATTAATGAAATGAAAGTAATTTACACTGAGTTGAGTTTTCATCGAGAGGCTTATGATTTAAAAGAAAATAATCCTAGTTTTGGAATATTTCCAGATGAAAACTTTTTGTTAATGATGGAAATTGAATCTTTTGTAATTTCTGTAATGCATGACATAAGGCCGCTATTTAGAGAGGAGATGTCAGTCCTTAATCAGTTAATTATTTTTACTAATCCTCTTGGTTTTGATTTTTTGAATTTATATAAGCAATTGAAATATTATGTTGTTGTAAATGTCAATTCTCTAAGTGTTTATGTTAGATTATTCTTATCGCAACTAAACAACACAATCTTACTGAGTAAAAGTAATTATTTTTTAACTGAAGTTGAACAAATTAGTAGCTTCGAGGTTACACATTATAATTGTTTTTTACGTGATTTAAGGTTGGCATTAACAACATCTGAAGTTAAAGGCGAGTTAAATAAACAGAATAGTCGAGTGAGTAAAAGGTATAAAGATGCATCAAGTTATATTGATAAAAAACTTAGTCAGTGTCCTGACGTAGCATTATTCTCTTTACAATTTTGCTTCCATGGTGCTCTTAGAAAGTGGGAGAATTTTCCTTTTCAAGAAATAATTAATATTGACGATTATATTAGTAGTTTTACTCGGTTTTTTCGAAGAAACAGAACTGATCATCCTTTAAAGGGAGCCTTGGTTGGTTATGTTGGAAAGTGGGATTTCACGCCCAAAAAAGGGCTTTATGCACAAGTATTGTTTTTAGTGGATGCTAAAAAAGTAGATGTTAATGATAAATTGCTTCACGATATAGGCAAGTATTGGGAGGTACAAGCTTGTAAAGGACAAGGGGGGTTTCACTGTGATTACTTAGCAAGTAGCCGATCAATTTTTAATCGCCAAATTTTTCTAATAGATAGTAAGGATACTAAGCAGCGTAAAGAACTAAAAGAAACTATTTTGAAGTATCTGGCTAAATCAAGTATGTATTATAAAAGCCATTATTTACCAACGAATACCTTTTTTAGAGGAGAAATCGTTAATAAAAAAAGTAAGACCAAAGACAATTCTTCTGTAGAAGACCCGACTAATGATTTACTTGATCAACCCGTTACGATTGATAAGTGTGATTGATGATGTTTATAATCATTTAGTACGGATGGCACTCAAAGGCATTAATAGTAGAGTATTGTCGTACTTAGGCCATTCGAATTTACAATACGAAAAAAAGGAATAAGTATTAGCCACTTAAAAAAATAAATAAAAGTAAATCTAGAATGCTTACTTGTATCTTATTGGCTATATTGGAGAGTAATCAACACAGACAACGCCCAAGCTTGCACTTTAATGTTAATAGCGGCATAACCCCTTTTATTTACACCTCACAATATAAGGTGGTTTTTTGTGGGTATTAAATATTATCTATAATCACTACAGTACTAATCATTCATTGCTAGTACCAATGAGTGTTAAGTACTTCATATTCATTCATAGTATGGAGTTATAAATAACCAATGCTGACGGTTGTTACGCCATGTAATACATGGCGAATGAACAGTGACGTAATCTTTTACACGGTTCACTTGTGATATGGCAATACAGCCATATAAGAGTTACCTCACATGATTACAGATACTACAAACAGCCTAGCATATAGCCAAGCTCACATCCTGATTGAGATTGAGGCGTTCGTTAAACGCATTATGGTGAAGAGTGTTAAAGCACCAATAGAGCGGATTATAACGAATCGACACTATGATGCTTTTGCTCAGTCTTTACCTAGATACCTGTCTGTATATAACCCGAAGTATGATTACAGTGAACATCTGACAGTTTTTTGGCATGGATGTCATGACGTTGGGTTGTTGTCATCGTTAAACTTAGACCCAATGGCAAGCTTTCCATTAGTACCATCTCTTATACAGCTAGTTTCGTTGGTACGTTTTATTGTGATAGCGACAAAGGACTCTTCTTTTCTTCGTCGTACGAGCGACAGGCTTTATCAAACGAAAACTAAAAATATCAATATTCGTGATTATGCGCTGAGCTTGCATAACAAGCATTCACGGTTGTTGGTAGTACGTGTGGACTTTTCCTATCTTAAGGAGCATCAGCCTCAGGTTCGTATTGATGATGTGTATCGGCACCTTGCAACGATTAATAGTATGAGATCCTATCGTGCAGGGCTATTTCAACATTCCGTTGGTTCTGCGTGGTGTATTGAGCAGGGTGAAGGCTGTGGCTATCACATCCATGCACTTTACTATTTTCTGGGTTCAAAACACATGAATGACCACTATATGGCTCAACAACTCGGAGATCTATGGGTATCTGTTTCAGGTGGTTTGGGTAAGTATCATAGTTGCAATACCACGTTGGAAAAAAGTAAGTTTGAGAATTTAGGTGCTTTAGGTGTGGGGATGATTTATAGGGATGACCGTATTGCCTGCATGAATTCGATTAATGCGATTGATTACTTGGCAGATCCTGAAAAAACGAATCAGTAATTGCGTATGAAGCCTAAAGGTAGAAGAACCT
>JBKJUH010000374.1:0-8258 GCA_046590075.1 Agitococcus sp. | reverse complement strand
AACAAACCGATGACCGTGCAGATGATGCAAGTGCCGAACAAGCCCAACAACAAGATGAAGATAACGACTCTAACGCGCTTTTGGGCGTATTGTCGTTATCTTCATCTTGTTGTTGGGCTTGTTCGGCACTTGCATCATCTGCACGGTCATCGGTTTGTTTGCTAATGCCATGAGAAATATAATTGACGATATCTAAACGATTAATGTTTTGTTTTTTCAGAAAATAGACTGATTGCGATTCTTGCTCAGAAAAAATCGCGACGAGGACGTTTGCGCCTAGGACTTCTTTTTTACCCGATGACTGCACATGAAACACGGCACGTTGTAATACCCGTTGAAAACCTAAGGTCGGTTGTGTTTCGCGGTCGGCATCTTTAGCACCAAGTTTGGGTGTGGTGTCATCGACAAACAGTGCCAACTCACGGCGTAATACCGCAATATCGCCACCACATGACTTGAGCACTTTCACTGCCGACTCATTGTCTAGTAAAGCTAACAGGAGATGCTCGACGGTCATAAATTCGTGACGTTTGGCGCGTGCGTCGCGAAAGGCCAAATTTAAGGAAACTTCTAAATCACGACTTAACATAGCAACACCTGCAAAATAATGGGACAAACACAAAATCTATATTTGTCCTAGTGGTAGCTAATCTAACATTTTCTCCACACGACACAATAAGGGATGTTCATTGGTACGTGCAAATTCAATCACCTGATGGGCTTTAGTTTCGGCTACATCTTTAGAATATGTGCCTGCAACTGCTTGCCCTTGATGATGTATGGCGAGCATAACCTGAGTTGCTTGCTCAATGCTCATCGAAAAAAACTGTTCTAACACTTCTACCACAAAATCCATGGGAGTGTAGTCATCATTCATCAAAATAACTTGATAAAACGACGGTTTTTTGAGTTGCGGCTTGGCAGTTTGCAAAGCAATGCTGCCGTCTCCAGTGTCATCTTCTGACATCTGATTTGATATTAGGTGATAAACGTGGCTTTTGCCCATAACAAGAGACCTACAAGACAAATAAAGATATGGGTTCGATAACTGAAAATCACAAGGATTTTTGGACGATAGGTGATTCTAAAGGGTTACGCGAGAAAAAACGCGATTTAGTGAATATTTTTCTATTGCCTTTCATTATTAAGACATTCCACCGAGAAGTTCTCTGCCTATTGCAACATCACGTTAACAGCATTTTCTTGCGCGTCAGGCGGATATTTATAAATAAACCCCGTCCACGCAGAAACCAATAGTTTTTTGCGGCCTAAAAAATAACGATTTTTGGTAGGGGCAGACCCATGTGCCTGCCCTAAACTCAGGGTAAACACATGGGTTTACCCCTACAAAACCTATAAAACTGCCGTCAATCTAAATACTCCTGTTTTCTAAATGGACGCGGTTTACTCTTCTTCATAATCAAAAAAACGGCTACCCAAGTAGCCGTTTTGCTCCACGTTGGGCTATTACAACTTTAAGCCTTGATCGTGAATCGTTTCTAAAGCATCGACACGAATACGCTCTTGCTCATTAAAACTTTTTTGCTTGATGTCATTCACTTGTTTTTGACGGTCTTGTTCACTCAACGCTTGGTTTTTCATAATGGTATCGCGTTGTTGTAAATAATCACTCATCCGACCATCCCACACGGCGCGTTCCTGATCCAAAGCCTCTAAACGATCTGCTGCTTCTACACCCACCACTTGTTCACGAATAGCACGCAATTCCTCTGGCTTGCCACCGCGTGTTTTCCAGTCTTCAGTAAATGTAGTTAACTCTTGATATTTATTGAGCATTTGCACACTTTCTTTTAACGCTGGCGGTAAGCCATTTAACAGTTCTGTAGTACGTTTAGCTTTTTCGGTGGCACTCAAACTTTTATCTTGCATGACCTCAAGACGCGCTAGGGTGTAACGGTCATACGCATCTTCATCACCAAAAAAGGCTTCGGACACTTCACGCGACAAATACTGAGAGCGTAATGCTTGCACTGCTTCTTTCTGTTGACGAACACCCGGAATATTTAACGAGGGATCGCCTTTAACTTGAGCGATATGACCCAATGCTTCACGGTAAGCCAAATAACTATCTAAAATTTTCTCGGCTTGCATCGCTGCTTTAGCAGGAAGTTTATGACGAATATGCGCACGAATCCGCGAAATAATGGTTGTTAAATCTTCTTCACCAATAGCCGATAAAAAATAATCAAACATCTGACGAATACTATGATTGATGATGAGATTGCCAGCGGCATCTACTTCCAGCGCACCATCTACTTCCGTGTCACTTAACGACTTGGGCATATTTTCGACACCCGTTTTAAAACGCGTATCTGTTTTTGATTTTTCGATAGCGATTGCTACATCTTGCGCGCTGTGGGTACTGATGACTGGCTGCGGTTTGACTTCGCCTTCGACGGGTTGTTGTTTATCACGAGCCAACCACAACAGCACACCTGCAATCACTACAAACAGTGCTATTAAACCTATCGCTGCTTTACGCTGCATTATTATTATCTCCACTTAAATTGGCGCACTGCTTAATACGAGCAAAAAACGCCATCACAACAATAAAAAAAGCGGTCAAAATGACCGCTGCTTTTTATATCAGAAATGCGTGGTGTTTGCTTATAAACCTGCCACTTTTAAACGGTTTGCTTGTTCGCGGTACAAATCTGTGGGTGCTGGTGTAAACAAACCACGCAAACCAAACAACTGATTGATAGCATCACCGTGATTATGGGCATAGCTATCACGAATGACCTTACCAAAATGGCTAGAACACTTGCCTACTAAACCATCATTGGCTTCTGATGTGGCAACCAATCCAGTAATACCAAAGAAAGCATCTAAGGGGTCTAAAATATTAGTCACCGAAGATGTGCCACTCCATGAGTAGTTTTTGATACCGTTGGCCGTATAAGCACCTTCGCCACAGGTAGTTGTTGGCACGCCATTGGCGTATTTTGCATTAAATGCGGCAGCGTTTTGGGGAGTCAAAGAGTTCATGCTGGCCATAAAGTCTTCTTTGTAGCTATTGCCCGCTAAAAAGGTGATGAAGTTAGAAACAGCATTACCAACAGAAGCAACGATTGCAGCTGAGACTGTACCCGCTGGTGCAATACCCATAATGATATTTGCGCCTGGAACGCCTTTAACAGGGCTGTGAATGGCTGTTAAAGAAGCAACACGGGTTGGTATTGCGCCTGCAACATAACGAATGGAGAATCCACCGTGGCTATGACCCATCAAGTTGACTTTTTGCGCACCAGTAATGGCCAAAATATTTTGAACTTGCGCTAATAGCTGTTCGCCACGCACTTCAGAGCTGTTAAATGCCGATGCTGATGTGGTGAAAACCTTAGCACCGCCATTTTGTAATGCACTGGGAATACCGTACCAGTAATCGACAAAACCAACGAGTTTGTCAAAACCCAAAACACCCGGTGCCAAGACAATAGGATATTTGGTTTTAGTATAATCACAATTAAATAAACAAAAGGCACTGGCAGAGTTAGCCGTTAAAGTAGCACCGATTAAAGTGGCCGCAGCAACGATATGTTTTAACATGGTTTTTTCCTCATTCGCCCTTGTAAGGACTATTGTTGTTAAGATTTTGTCATTATTAATTTTATTAGAGTAAAAACACTATTATTTATGTCAGAGCGTTTTCTGCTCTAGTGAAGCCATATTAGTGTAAAAATCGACAATTAAATTGTCAATTTGCGTCAGTTCATGTGAATTTACGACAGGCCGACGAACGGTAATTTTAAGATGAACGGTAATTTAATGCCGACAGGATGCTAAAAATAAGCCTAGACATTATTGAAAGCCTCATTTTTAATGAGGCGAGGATGACGGTGCATTATAGCGCAGGCACGCCACTATGGAAGCGAATTTCGGTGTCTGGTGAACAGATTAACTCGGCTTCTTTTTCGCGAAAAAATGCAATTCTTTCAATAATAGACTCAGGGCTATATCGCTCGGCCAACGATAAATAATATTCAAAATGACGCGCTTCAGATTTTAATAAAAAATTATAAAATCGTTTTAACTCATCATCTAAAAACGGCGCAATCGCGGCAAAACGCTCACAAGAACGCGCTTCCACAAAGGCTCCAATAATTAATATATCAATCAGATGTTGAGGCTCATAGGTACGTACGTGTTTACGCAGGCTACCTGCATAACGTGCCGAAGTAATGGCGGTATAACTTAAACCGCGCTTGGTCATAATTTCCATGACTTGTTCATAATGTAATAGTTCTTCACGCGCTAATTGTGCCAACCATTCTTGTAAGTCTTGCTTTTCGTTATAACGAAACAACAAATTCATTGCCGTGCTTGCTGCTTTTTTTTCGCAGTTGGCATGGTCTTGTAACAGTAAGGGAATGTCTTTAATGGCTTCATCTATCCATGCTTGTGGTGTACTACAGCCTAAAAAATCACGAATGGGTTGCATAAAATCCAGCATTGAATCTCTCTCGTTAATGCGCTGTTATCTCAGTGCGCGGTGTCATTGCTGATTATAACGTTTTTAAGCATTGTAGGACTTACGCGCTTATCACTTATTTGCTCGGTGGTTTTGCGCGTGTATGTAAGGCTAATGCTTGGTATTGTCGGCGTGGTCATTTATGCTTAGTCATCTTTTTACACTATAAATGCCATCTATAATGTCTGTGCCTGAACTTCAAAACGAAAACAAGCCTCCCCTCGCGCTGAAAGACCGCCTTAGCTTGCGGTTACTCGGTTTTTTTAGCCGTCTATCGTTATCGACGTTACGATCATTGGGATTATTCATTGGCAGTATAGCGGCGTGGTTTCCACAGGGTCCTGCATGGGTGATTCGTCGCAACTTAAAATTGTGCTTTCCCGAGCAAAGTGAACGTTGGCTTAATAAAACCACGCAACAAAACTTAATTTATACTGCGCAAACGGCCTTAGAGTTTACCAAAACGTGGGGCATGCCGCCCGAATATAGCATTGAGCAAATGACGGAAATTGAAAATGCCGAGTTGTTTTTTGCGGCGATTAAATCGCCCAAAGGTTGCTTTATTTTAGCACCGCATCATGGCAACTGGGAGTTTATGAACGCTTGGGTGAGCCAACACGCTAACCCCGTCATTATGTATAAACCTAGCAAAAACAAAAGTATGGACATTTTTGTCCGTGATGCGCGTACTCGCTTGAGCACGACACTCGCACCCACCGATGAAAAAGGCGTTAAAGCCATCTTCAAAACCTTAAAAGCGGGTGGCGTTTCTATTATTTTACCCGACCACACGCCTCATGATTCAGGCGGTATTTTTGCACCGTTTTTTGGGGTTTCGGTTTGGTCTGGTATTTTAGCGTCCAAACTCATACAAAAAACTCAATGTGAAGTGATTATGCTGTCGTGCTTACAGCATCCATCGGGCAATGGATTTAAGATAACGGTGGATGCGGTTGACCCACGGGTGTACAGCCCTGATTTATTAACATCGGTAACTGCGGTTAATCTAAGCGTTGAAAACTTGATTCGACGCAATCCGTCTCAATATCAATGGGTATACAAACGCTTCAAAAAATGTGAAACACTCAAAAATGTCTATCAATGAGTTATGCTTAGAGGATGATGGTTCTAATATAAGCAGTTGTGCATGCTTTTACCCTCACCCCAGCCCTCTCCCTCAATAGGGATAGGGAGCTAAGTCCTCTCTCCCTATTAAGGGAGAGAGTTAGAGAGAGGGTGAACTGACTGATTAAACGGAGGGGACGTTGTGGTTAAAACCTTTCATCAAAAAAATGCTGAAAAAAGTCAACCAACAACCGACTCTGCAACGAGTGAACCTGTCATTACGCCTAAAACATTTCATCAACGCCAAACAGATAAACCTCTTATGGATAGCCCTACTCCTGCTGCTCCCAAAGCTCTATTTCAACCGACCGTAGAAAACTCTGTCGATGACGATAGTCGCCAGCATTTAGAACTCGCTATTGCCCGTTTAGAATTAGACGATTATCAATTTGACGATACCGAGCTTTCACGCGCCCACTTACTGCAAACCGCGATACAGCTTGATGACTCCAGTTATGTGACTGATTATGGTGCCGAAGCAAGCCAACAATCGGAAAGTATTCTCAATCAATTAACCACAGTTACCCGTAGCGACTATGCCGATGGCGTGCGTAAATATTTAGGGTTAATTTTAGAAGCGACACAAAAAGTCGATATTGATGCCATTAGCAGTGCCACACCGTCGTTGTTTAATCGTTTTTTTAGTAGTTCCGTTAATAACAAAGCGCGGTTTATGGAATTAGAGCGCGACATTAAAAGCAATATGACTTTTTGCCAAAACCGTTTAAATCAACTGAAAAAAAGCCAGCAAATATTTGGCGAGTTATTTCAAAAAAATGAACAACAATTTAGAAGTTTGACGGTGTATTTATTAGCAGGTCAACTGCGTTTAGAACAAGAACAACTTATTGTCGAGAATACGCCCGAAGCCACACAAAACTTATTTGCAAGGCAGGCACAACAGGACAAAAAAGACAGCCTTGCGCGTTTTCAGCGACGTTTACACACGCTGAAAATTTTACGGCACACGGTATTGTTACGCATGGCGCAGTTACGTTTAGAACAAAAAAACACCTTAACACTGATTGACCACGCCACAGAAACGATTAATTTAGTCATTCCTGCTTGGCGGCAACAAATATTGGCGTTATTTTCGTTGTCACCTAACGATAGCGCAATCGCACTGCAGGAACAATTAGCGACAACACAACACACTCTCAGTCAAAAACTGTTATCGTTAAACTAATAGGTAAAACACATCTAGTACGAACACAAGGACATAATGATGAGTAAATTCAAGCCAGTTTCCGCATTTGCCAGCGACGACAACACCCAAACTCAACGTGCCACCATCAATACCAGCAAAGACCCTTTTGCCAGCGCAATGCCTGCCGCCGAACCTATTCCACCTGTTGTTATGCCTATTGTTGCCGCCCCAAGTGCCAGCCCTGCGGTGTATCAAGCACCTGCTGCCCCCGTTTCTTACTTAGATATTGTGCTGGAAAAACATCATCAACGCTTGCAAGATGCAGGGACAGACACGGTAAAACTACGCCAAGAAGTGTCTAAAATTGCCCAAAGTTTAGACATTCGTCGGCCTGATGCTATTCAAACCTTAGGTTCGCAATCAGGCGCAAAAGTGGTGCAGTATTCGGACAAACTGTTATCACAAGTGAAAAGTAAAGATATTGATGGCTTAGGTGACAATCTCAATGAAGTAGTATCACTGGCAAAAGGCATTAATATCAGTGGCTTAGTGGATAGCTCACGGTCAAAAATCCCGTTAATTGGCGGCTTTATTGACTCTTTCAAAATGAATAAAGAGAAAATCCTCAGCAAGTACAACACCCTTAGCCAACAAATTGAAAAATTAGTGGTGGAAATGAAAGGCACACAAGTACGCTTGGCCAATCGTGTTCAAGACCTCGAAAAAATTTATGTTTTTAATGTTGAGGAATACCATACGCTTGAGTGTTATATTTTAGTCGGTGAAATCAAGGCCGAAGAACTGGCTGCTGAAATTGCCACACGCAAAGAAGCTACTGCTGCGGCTGACCCGATGGAAGCGCAAGCTATTTCTTCGTTACAAGACACCCTTGACCGCCTGAATAAGCGCGTACATGACTTACGCACCATGCAAATGGTGGCGGTACAAACTGCCCCGATGATTCGGATGGTGCAAAAAAACAGTCAATTACTGATTGATAAGTTTGGCAACTTACAAGAGCTAACTATTCCCTCATGGAAAAAACAATTCACCCTTGCTATATCATTGATTGAACAGCAAAAAGCCGTTGAATTAGCGCAAAAAATTGACGACACCACTAATGATTTAATGCGTCGTAATGCCGACTTACTCAAGCAAAACTCGGTTAATACTGCACGCGCTAATCAACGTGCCGTCGTTGACATTGAGACCTTAGAGCATGTACAACAAACCTTGATTTCTACCATTGAGGAAGTCGAACAAATTCAACGTGATGGCGAGCAATCGCGTGCCGATGCAGTCACGCGTATGGAAACGATGAAAAGCGAATTGATTAGTAAACTCGGTGGTCGTGGTTAAGTTTCAAAGTAATTTTAATTAAAACAGAGGAGTAGTTGATGATGGCGATTAACTTAAAAAAAGGCGAATCCATCAATATTAGTAAACGTGAACCTTCACTACGCATGATTCGCGTGGGTTTAGGTTGGGACAAAC
>JBKJUH010000222.1:0-3929 GCA_046590075.1 Agitococcus sp. | reverse complement strand
CGTTTACTCTCTTGTCACCTAAACCGATACCCCCAGTTCTAGCGTCGCCCAATTCATAGTAATCCTTTGCAAATAACTGTAATATAACAGGTTTTTAACTTGTGGGTAAGGGGATGGCTTAAGACCCTCAAGAGCAATTCGAGGTTTAGCACCATATCCTATAATCCCGACTTAACAAACTGGATAAAACTGTGTGCTGAAAAATCAGAGTCCGAAAAAATGCGTAGTATCCTGCTTGATTTTGCGAGTTATATCGCCAAATCTTTTAGTCAAAGCAACATCAACTTAGGACAATAAGATGAATATTCAACAACAAGAAATTATTAACCATGCTTTCAGCAGCAAGGAAAATTTACATTTGGCAATTTGTGTTGGCCAAGCTTATGACGAGTTAAGAGAAAAAATCATTAGAGGTCTCTCCGCTTATATAGAATCGGCTCTTAAAGACAAGGGTTGGGAAACTAACTTCACCCAAGCCAACACAAGAAGATTATGGAATACGTCGCCTTTAGCTAATTACACAGGCTTTATTTGTTATAGAAAAAGCTGGCCTGAAAACCTTCATATTGGGGTGGAATCTGAAAGTGGCAATTATATAATTGGTATAAATGTTGTTCAAGGTAGTCTAAGTGATAATTTGCGAAACAGTTTATCTCATTCTTGTAATACAAATATTGGAGTTGGCACAACAAAGAATCCTAATTGGCCGTGGCATAGAAGGCTTTCGGAAAAATATGTTAATTTTAACGATGCAGAAACATTATTATTACTACATGAAAAACAAGAATTTTTAGATTATTTATTTTCAGAAATTGAGCTAATTGAAAGTATTGTTGACTTAGCCCTTAAAGAAGCCTTGTAACTAAATATGATGGAGGCTTTACAGTGGATATTACGGAAGAAGTTAAAGCCTTCATCTACAGCACTAAAATTACATCTATCGCCACCATTCAACGCAAGCTGAAGCTGAACTATAACACCATCATATTACTGCTAAAGCAATTAGAACAAACTGGATTGCTTAAGCCACTAACAGAACAAGGCCAACGAGCTATTAACTGGCAGCACCCTGACTGGCAAAACATCGCTAGTCAACCCTCATTATGGCAACAGTGGATAGAAAAACCTTCATCCCCAATCACTTATAGACTTGAACAAAACGCAGAGCAACATTGGTTTATTGTCCTTGAAATTAACACCAAACAAACACTCATTACCTTTGTCAACAGCCAAGCCGATGGCTTGCAATGGTTAGATGAAAACTCATTATGACAAATAATGCCCTGCACAAAATCCGCGAACTCATCAACACCTCAGACGGCCTATTGATTACCGCAGGCGCAGGCATGGGTGTGGACTCAGGTTTACCTGATTTTCGCGGCAACGAAGGTATGTGGCAGCATTATCCTGCATTGGGTAAATTGTGTATTGGCTTTTGCAGCATTGCCAACCCTCAAGCCTTCAAAGATAACCCCGAACGCGCATGGGGCTTTTATGGCCACCGTTTGCAAATGTATCGGCAAACACAACCGCATCAAGGCTTTGCCTTGCTTCAACAATTGGCGCAAAAGTTTGAGCAGGGTTATTTTGTCTTTACCAGTAATGTCGATGGTCACTTTCAAAAAGCTGGTTTTTTAGCCGACCGCATTTATGAATGTCATGGCTCTATTCACCATTTACAGTGTATGAATCCTGATGATTGCTCGCCCAGCGTTTGGCCGAATGTTATTGAACCTGTGATTGATAACGATTTTTGCGAACTCATCTCACCCCTACCTAAATGTAAGCATTGCGGCGAATTAGCACGCCCGAATATTTTAATGTTTGATGATTGGCAATGGCAGGCTTGGCCGTATCAACAACAACAAAAACGCTTACAAGCATGGTTGAATAAAACCAAATCGCCACTGGTGATTGAAATTGGCGCAGGTGTCGCTATTCCAACGGTGCGTTATTTTAGCGAGGAATATTCTGTGCAAGGCGAACGCTTAGTTCGTATCAATCCCACCCATGCAACTATTCGGCAAGGCGTTGGTATAAGTTTGGCAATGGGTGGTTTGGCAGGGATTGAATGGATTATGCTGGCGTTAGCCTGATGAAAAAGCTACTGATATTGGATGTGGACGAAACCCTGATTCATGTCACAAACGCATGGCGACCGACTGCGCCACACGCCGTTGACGAGTTACTCGGGGCTATTTATTTGCGTCCACATTGGCCAAATTTTGTGACGATGATGCAGCCATATTACGATTTAGCGTTATGGACTGCGGCATCGGAAAGTTATTTGGCCAAAATACAACAATGCTTATTCGCCAATGTGCCTTTTGTTTTTACATGGAGTCGGGAAGATTGTCGTCAGGCACAATATCCCGATGGTAGTCCTTTATTTGTTAAGTCTCTATCTCGCTTAGAACCAAAATATTCATTAGCTCAAGTCCTCGTCGTCGATGACCGTCCAGAAGCACTAAGCGATAATAACGACAATCTAGTTCTTATGCCTCCGTTTTTCGGTGACATAAAGGACAACTTTTTAGTGCTTTTGGCAGAGCATTTGCAGCAATGGGCAACATCGCCAGATGTGCGCTACATCAACAAAACCAGATGGCATTTAACAAAGGCGTAACTTATAAAAGCACTTCGACAGGCTCAGTGCGAACGGAGTCACAAAAACCAAACACTTCTAATTGGACGCAGTTTACCTTCAAACCGTCAATGTTACGGCAACTGCCTCATCACTTGCCCTGCCAAAAATGCACCTTGAAAATAAACCTTTAATCCACTTCGCTGTAAGCCTTCTGCTGTCCAGTTATTGCAATTACGAAAAACATGATAACGCCCCACTGCCTCATAATAACTAAAGCCCGTCGGCTCAACACGAACCAAGACAGGCTGTTGTTGTGCGTTAAGTTTGAAAGTGGCTTCAATAAAGGCAAGCAATTGCTGAACTTCCTGTGTACTCACAGTAAGTGCGACCACCCTACTTCCTGCTTGCTGTGGCTCGGCAAAGCTTGCCACCTCCATGACCGACGGCCCTGCTAAAAATAAAGCCTTCAGTGCTTTACTCGTACTCTTTTTACTTGCTCCGTAATAATCTCTATCTCCCCAACCAAAACGAACATACGCTTGATTTCCTATAACTGCGGTTAATGCGGGTGCGTTAGCCTTCACCACATCGGCAGGCAATACCACCGCCGTATGGTAGCTTTCCTGTTCAATCCAAATAGTATCGGCATAACTACTGACACTCACAAATGACAACAATATTAGCCATAATTTGCTCATGCCGTCTCCCTCCTTGCATCCAACATAAAACGCTGCCGTAAATCTGCTGGCAATAGTGGGCAAGCCTGTAAAGGTTGAGCAAATACCTGTTGGCGATGCGCTCCCACCCAGTCATAACCCCAGTCACGCACACGTTTAGGTAGTAGTTGTAACATCACGCCAAGCGGCAACCACAAACCACCTAACTGCTTTAATATATGAATGACGGCATCACTACGGAGGTAAAAATCGCCATTCGCTAGTTGTAACACTAAGGTATCAGGCAAACGAGTACGAATATCCGCACTCATCTGCTGATGGAAATAATCACTCGCGAGCGGAGCAAAATAAAACTGCTGTTGGCTATCTTCCGACAACACAAAACGGATGACTTTATGACATAAACCACATTCACCATCATAATAAATTCGGCTACCTGCGTTCGTCTGTTGTGGCAGCCATGCAGGATCAAAGGTCAATAGATGAAATATCAACATGCCAAAGGTTAAATCAGGAAAATCCAACAACAACAAAAAGCCAAACTGTACTATCAACATACTGCCCCATAACCAAGGCCGTAGTTTCGGTATTAATGCCAATGGTGCATACGCCAGTTCAATCACTAAAATAAACCATGTAATCGCACTCAAGATACTGGCAGGCAA
>JBKJUH010000171.1:0-10405 GCA_046590075.1 Agitococcus sp. | reverse complement strand
TAGGCGGTTTTATGTTCACAAAACGCGCTAATCGCGGTGCGATGCGTAAGTCCTGAGGTTAATTAGTTATTACGCAACGTTGGCCAAACAGTATTGGCTTTTTGAATATAATTGGCTTGGTTGGCTTCCCATTTTTTTTGAATGTCTTTGTCGTAATTCAAATACAATTTGCCATTGACGACTTTAAAGGCATCAGGTTCAGTAGAAACTTTTTCACCTTTAACCGCAACGGCATAAGCACAATAGCCACCAAATTGTGGCGCATATTGCTCTGGCATGGCTTTGAATTTGTCTCTGTTTGCTTTCGAAGCAAATTGAAAGGTTGCACCTTGCCAATCAGCGGTATAGTCAGATGAACCTTTAACGGCTTTGTTTTCAGTAATATAAGCAACCGTGTCATAACCATGAATGGCGGTATTGCCAAACAAACCCGTGTAAATGACAGAGCCTGCAATGGCGTGGTTGGCGAAAGCAAATAAAGCGGCAAACAGGGTGGTTTTAAAAGTGTGTGTCATGTCAAAGACCTCGTAAACAAATAATCTGATTATTACTAAGACGCACGATATGGGGGTGTTGTTACACTAGCGATGCAAAAAAACCGATTCATTATGGAAGCGCAGGTATTTGCCCCGTTCATCAAGTGTTGTTTTAGGCGGACATACACTGTTGCCGTTGATATGTGAGTGTTGCAGGAGCTACACCAAAATCTGGTGGTACGGACATGCCCTGTAACCGCAACAAAATGGCAATTAACACAAAGTGATGTACCGCATGACTGGTGACAAACAGGAGTTCACGCCTCATGGTTGAACCCACTTCCTCCACGTGCAAGGCATGTGGGGAAACCTCGGCACGCACACGCACAGCTTGCTCGCTTAGACTAGGTAATAAGCTGAGTATGCGTTTGATTTCTACTAAGGCTAGGTTTTTATCACTGGCAATTGGATTGTCACGACGACGATGGTCATAGTTAATCACACCTTCGTGACACATCAATAGGGCATGATAATGGTCGAGGATATGGCGTAAATGTTCGCCAATAGAGCCTGAGCCATAACCTTGCATGGTTTGTCTGTATTCGGTGTCGTCTAGTCCATAAACGAGGGTCGCGGCTTGCTCAAGCAGCGCGTGGTTTGCTTGTATCAGCATGTGCATGATGCGTTCCTGTAAAGTACAAAAAGTCGTGAGCCGCTTGAGTGCCCATATAACGTGAAAGAGTTTGCTCGTCAACACGGTCAAGATCAACCAGCACTAAACCATCTAAGCTGTTGTTGAAGTTAGGGTCGAGCGAAAAAGATAATAAACGGCCATTGAGGTTGAGATATTGCCGCAATAAAACGGGCATACGCACATCGGGCATATTGGCTTGCAACACACTTTCTAATTCCGTGGCATTGGCAAGTCCTGCGAGCATATCAGGGCTAAAATGGCTGTCAGGTAATGGATGACGTGCTTTAATCTCTGCCGATAGTTCAGGTAAACCATGTAACTTTAATAAGGACTCAGCGAGTAACTCGCGAAATAACGGCGGAATATCGGCACTAATGCTCACAGGGCCAAATAAACGACGATAACGCGGATTCAAATAAGCCGTTGTTGAAATACCACGCCATAATAATAACAACGGCACAAAACTGCGTTGGTCTTCAACACGGACAAACGAGCGTCCTAATTCCATACACGGTTGTAATTGCTCAATAAACGCAGGGGTGAAATCAAATAATTGATAGGTATAAAAACCCTCTAAACCGTATTTGGGATAAATATCGCCACTAAAGCCTAAACGATACGCGCCAATCACGGCATGACGTTGTTTGTGCCAAATAAATAAATGCTGGTAGTAGGCATCAAACTTATCTAAATCAATGGCTTGGCCTGTGCCTTCGCCTGCAGCCCTAAACGAAATTTCACGTAAGCGACCTATTTCTTGCAGTATGGCGGGGATTTGTGCCGCAGGTGCTAACCATACTTCATAATCCTTGTGCGTCAGTACACGAGCAGACTCAGGCAGTTGTGCTAAATCGGCATGTAAGTCTGCGCAGGGAGTCGCATCAATAATAGGCAACATCTTAAATATCCTGTTAATCTGTTGCAGGGTAATGGCTAACTAACTGCCGTTCTTGCCACCATGCTTTTAGTAGTTGCAGGATGGAAGGTGGGCGATGACCTTGTTGTCGCAATTGATCGCCAATAGTAAATAAGGTGCGATATTGCAAAAATAACGCGTCATACACTTCGGATAAGCGCGTGCTGGGATCCCAAATATGCGTTGCTTCGCTGGCTGCGCCGTTAATTTCGATAATATCTAAATTCTCACCGCGCATTAAGGCATCAATATCGCTAAAACGCACATCTAAACGACCATAATAAAAACCATCAACATCCGCTAAAATTTTATCCAGTGCATGAGTAAGGGCAGGGGTGATATAAGCGTTGCCATTTCGAAATACACTACCACGACAATGATTGCCTGCAAAAGCCAGTTGTAAACGCTGACCTGACGCTAAAACTTCATCCAAACGTGTGTGTAAACGTGAAAAGTAAATACTGGTTAATTGTGCGGCGCGCTCATCTTGTAATATTAATTCGCGTATCGTTTGTTGGCCATTACCCGTAATAAACGGCTGATATTTTAAGGTAATCGAAATGATTTTACCCTGTGTTTCTTGAGGTAGGCGAATATAAAAAATACCCACTTCAGGTTGATAAGGCGATAGTTTTTGCAAGATATAGGCATGACCATTTGGAAAAGCACGCAGATAATCCGCTAAACGAGCGGCATCGTTGACTTTCCACACCCCTGCGCCACGACATCCTTGGTCGGGTTTAGCGACTATCGGAAATTGAATATTAGCGGTTTGCAAGGCAGTTAACGCATTGGCGAGTTGAATGTTGATATGCTCAGTCGTTTTGGTTATCACTAACCAAGGCGCAATAAAAGAACGCGCATAATCGCCTGCTAAATTCAAAATACCTGACTTCGACTCGCCGACCATGCCTGCTAATGGAATCGTAGGATTGGCAATTAATGGCAAACTGACACTACGATATTTGACCGATAACGCTAACCATTGTGCAACCACAGGTAAGTAAATGACTTGGCTCGGCCAAAACTCAAAAAAACTGGTGACTTGTGAGCGATGCTCTAGCGGAGGCATTCCTTGATAGTCGCTGACAGAATTAGTCATGGCTGACAGTTTCCTTGCCTAAAAAAGACGGTTTCCAACGGTAGCGCATCAAACCTATTATTAATAGAACCACAGGTACAATAAGCCAGTTGGTCTGGGTAAAGTAGCTTGCAAGTTGTTGGCCACTCCAATATACCAGTGTAAAAACGCCTATTGTCCACACCAAACCCGACCAGAAAATAATTTGCGTAAACTTCAACAGGGGCATTTTACTCAACCCGCACCAACTATAAGCAGGGGTACGCAAACCCGGCGTAAAACGACAAATAATTAACTCTTTGGTACTCATCATGGGAAAGTCGGTACGCCAAGCAGCAACAGGTTTCCGTAGGATACGGGCAATAAAATACACGCCCAAGTCACCCGTGAAAATGCCAATAAACGCCGCCGCCCACGCAATGACAGGCGATAACACGCCTGTGCTGGCTAAAATGGCAGCAAAGACCAATGCTAAATCTTCAAGAGCGTAACTAAACAAAATGACGGCACACACTGCCCCTAGTGCGCCTAAATGCGAAACTTGGCTGATGAAATCGGGAACAGTAAACATGCGATTGAACCAAGCAAATAATAGAAGAACAGGATATACAGTATTAGAGTCATGTTCGGTGTTTTTGTTACAGGCAGGATAGAGAAATTATCTTTAGTACAGATAATACGAGTTGTTCGCCGCTCAGTTAAGCACTTGTGCAAAAATTTCCCGTTCGCACTGAGCCTGTCGAAGGGCTATAGCAACAATGGTTCGTTACTTCGACTGGCTCAGCCTCCCCACAAACAGATGCCATGCCGAAACTTTCGCTTTGGTACTTATAAATAAACGTTAAAACCGTTAAAACTCGCGCATGACAATGCCTTGAGCGGTCAAAAATGCCTTCGCTTGGGGAATGGAATACTCACCAAAATGGAAAATACTAGCAGCTAGTACCGCATCAGCGCGACCTTGTAAAATGCCATCGGCTAAATGCTGCAAATTACCTACGCCACCCGAGGCAATCACAGGCACATTTACTGCTTCACTGACCGCACGCACCACGCCTAAGTCATAACCATTTTTGGTGCCATCGGCATCCATACTGGTGAGTAGAATTTCACCTGCACCGTATTCGGCCATTTTGACTGCCCACGCAACCGCATCAATGCCTGTACCTTTACGGCCACCGTGCGTAAAAATTTCCCAACGACCTGCCGCTACACGTTTGGCATCAATCGCCACGACAATACATTGTGAGCCAAAGCGTTGTGAGGCTTCTTGCACAAACTCTGGATTAGTGACAGCGGCCGAGTTGATGCTGACTTTATCCGCACCTGCATTTAACAAATTGCGAATGTCTTCTAACTTGCGAATACCACCACCAACGGTTAACGGCACAAATACTTGGGAAGCCATGCGTTCAACGGTTTTTAGCGTGGTGTCTCGGCCTTCGTGACTGGCAGTAATATCTAAAAACTGCACGCCTTTAACCACGCGGCCTTTATCAACATCTAAACAGGGAATAATACGTTTGGCGAGGGTCATAATATTTACTCAGCGTCAGCCAACAATTGAGCTTCGGCAAGATTTAACGTGCCTTCGTAAATCGCCCGACCTGTAATCGCGCCAATGACACCATCCTGTAATACCGTTTTCAGTCGGGTTATATCATCTAAATTGGTGACACCACCCGAAGCAATCACAGGTAATCCACAGGCGCGAGCCAGCGCAGCCGTTGCTTGGACATTGACGCCTTGCATCATGCCGTCACGCGCAATATCAGTATAAACAATGGCACTCACACCCACAGCAGCAAATTGTTTGGCTAAGTCTTCGGCTTTCACTTGTGACACTTCCGCCCAACCATCGGTCGCCACCCAACCGTCTTTAGCATCAATACCGACAATGATTTTATTAGGGAACTGTTGACAGGCATCAATAACAAACTGCGGGTCTTTCACGGCTTTAGTACCAATAATCACCCAAGATACGCCCGCATCAACATAGGCTTGAATGGTCGCTAACGAACGAATACCGCCACCAATTTGAATCGGCAAGTCAGGATATTTGGCGGCAATGGCGCGGACAATGTCACCATGAATCGGTTCGCCTGCAAATGCACCGTTGAGGTCAACTAAATGCAAACGACGTGCGCCTTGCTCAACCCAATGACTAGCCATGCCCACAGGGTCATCGGAAAACACGGTATCGTCTTCCATGCGGCCTTGTTGTAGGCGTACACATTTGCCGTCTTTGAGGTCAATAGCGGGGATGATTAACATAAGGGTCTCGGTTGTCTTGATTATTTGATAGCAAGCGTTTTAGTTTGCCGTTCGCATTGAGCCTGTCGAAATGCTCTTAATTAGCGATGGTTTGTTCCAGCTCATTTTGTCGCTGCCTGCCGCAGGCCTTACTTTTGTTTCGACAAAAGTAAGCAAAACCATTTGTGGCACAGAACTCGGCATCCATGCCTCAAACAACTGTGCCACAGCATCCCTGCAAAGCAAAAGCAGGGTTGCTATCTTAGATGTTCCACTCAACAAAATTCTTCAACAGTTGCAAACCCATCTTTTGACTTTTTTCAGGGTGAAACTGCACAGCAAATAAATTGTCGTGAGCAATAGCGGTGCTAAAGTCCAAACCGTAATGGGTGCGGCCTGCAATCAATCGGCTATCCGCCACATCGACATAATAACTATGGACAAAATAAAAGCGGCTGTTTTGTGGGATATCGCGCCATAAAGCATGATTAGTCATTTGCTGAACTTCGTTCCAGCCCATATGCGGCACTTTGAGACGTTCGCTATTTTCGACTAAGTTATTGCCAAAAAAACGCACATTGCCTGCAAACATATTCAAGCAATCCACCCCGCCATTTTCTTCGGAGTGATTCATCAATGCTTGCATACCGACACAAATGGCAAGTACGGGTTTTTGTTGCGCGGCTTCAAAGACTTCTTTGTCCACACCCACCGCTTTCATGCCTGCAATACAATCACGCATCGCGCCAACACCCGGAAATACCACACGGTCAGCCGAGCGCACGAGGGCAGGGTCATGGGTGATAATCACTTTAGTTGCGCCAACGTGCTCCAAGGCTTTGGCGACCGAGTGTAAATTACCCATGCCATAATCTAATACGGCAACAGTGGTCATGTTATAAACTGCCTTTGGTGGAAGGCATTTGTCCTGCCATGCGTGGGTCTAACTCAACAGCCATACGTAAGGCGCGAGCAAAAGCCTTAAAAATACTTTCAATTTGATGGTGAGTGTTGCGGCCACGCAAGTTATCAATATGAACGGTGATATTGGCGTGATTGACAAAGCCTTGAAAGAACTCATAAAACAAGTCGACATCAAAACCACCGACACTGCTGCGCGTAAATTCCACATTAAAATCTAAATGTGGACGGCCTGAAATATCAATGACGACGCGAGACAAGGCTTCATCTAACGGCACATACGAATTACCGACACGACGAATGCCTTTTTTGTCGCCAATAGCTTGAGCAAAAGCTTGGCCGAGCGTAATACCACAATCTTCGGCACTATGATGGTCATCTATCTCGACATCACCCGTACAAGTGATGTTAATATCAATTAAACCATGACGCACGATTTGGTCGAGCATGTGGTCGATAAAAGGCATACCCGTATTGAGTTGGCCTTGACCAGTCCCGTCTAAATTCACACTGGCAGTAATTTGCGTTTCTTTGGTGTTACGAACCACGTCGGCACGGCGCGTCATCTTTTTGCCTTTGCTAAACAAGAAAAGCTAATTATAACGTGCTTCTTGGCGTGATGTTAAATAAGAGTTTTAAGAATACGAGGTTTTTATGCCTGTTATGGTCACCAGTGAGCGTCAATTAACGCCAGAATTACAACAAGGTTTAATGAGGTTATACGATAGCAGCCCTGAATTTAGTCATGGCTCTGATGCGATTGAGAAAAGTGAAGACGTTTTAGCGGCCAACGGTGCGGTTTATGTAGGTTGGTTTAATGGCAAAGCAGTGGCGGCGATTATGGCTAGTCACAGTGCCGATAATCGCTTACTGCATAATATTGTTGTTCATCCTGCCAATCGGGGGCGCGGCATTGCTGATAGATTAGTGGCAGAAGCCTGTCGTTTAGAACGCGAACAAGGTAATAGCCATTTTGTGGCAGGTTGTACCGCCATTGCACGATTATTAAAGAGTGAAGCCGCGCGGCAAACTAAGTCGCAAAATGGCTTGACGAGTTAGATGATTTACGTTTTAATATGCGCCTCTTACGTGGCCAGGTAGCTCAGTCGGTAGAGCAGCGGATTGAAAATCCGCGTGTCACCAGTTCGATTCTGGTCCAGGCCACCATGATATTTTTCAATATTAAAGACTTGCAGAAATGCAGGTCTTTTTTATTTTGGGTAATTGGATCTGGCGCACCTGATGGCGCCAGTCTGCGTCAACCGATAGGCTAGCTTTTTTATTTTAAGGCAGCAATGGCGGCATCATAGTTTGGTTCATTCGCGGTTTCTTGCACTTGTTCGGTATAAATAACTTTACCCGTAGCATCAATGACCACTATCGAGCGTGAAAGCAAACCGAGCAGTGGGCCAGAGCTGAATTGCACGCCATAGTCTTTGCCAAAACTGCTACGGAACGAGGAGGCTGTTATGACGGTAGCCAAGCCTTCGGCACCACAGAAACGATTATGCGCAAAGGGAAGGTCGGCTGAAACACACAGCACGACAGTGTTGTCGAGCTCACTTGCTGTCTGGTTGAATTTACGCACTGACATTGCACAGGTGGGTGTATCAATACTCGGGAAAATATTGAGCACTAATCGTTGTCCAGAGAAGTCAGAAGATTTTATCTCACCAAGACCTGCTCCGACCAACTTGAAATCTGGTGCTGTGCTGCCAATTGCAGGGAGGGAGGCGATGGTTTCGATGGGATTGCCTTTGAGTGTAACCGTTGCCATGAGTAGAGTCCTTTGGGTTATGTAGATTTCGATTCTGCGACTTTACATACAAAAAATCAATTGGCTAAAAATGGGTTGCTAGGCATTTCTCACGCGAGCATGATACAACGCAATGAAATTACCACGGCTCTAACTCATGCATTTCCGCGTTCTGTCAACGATAACGGCTATTTCGCCAGCTAGATGGAATGCCCTCACTGGTGATGCTTATCCCTTTCTGCGTCACGAGTTTCTACTGGCTCTTGAAGCTAGCCAAAGCGTTGGTCTTGGTACGGGTTGGCAAGCGCAATACTTGATTTTGGAAGAGAGCGAGCAACTCATTGCCGTCTTGCCTCTGTGGTTAAAAACCCATTCTTGGGGTGAGTATGTCTTTGACCATGAATGGGCGCGTGCTTATGCGCGTCATGGTTTGGCTTATTATCCCAAGTTAGTCGCAGCGATTCCTTTTACGCCAGCCAGCGGTTCGCGTTTAGTGATTCATCCTGACATCAATCCTGATACTATTTTTCCTATGGTTAGCCATGCCTTGCAGCAATTGACGCGTGAGACAGGCGCAAGTGGCTGGCATATCTTGTTTCCAGAGTCAGCAGAGCTTTTGCATTGGCAAAAAACTAAGGCATCGCATCGGCTTGGTTGTCAGTTTCATTGGTTTAATCGTGATTATGTGCAGTTCGACGATTTTCTTGCGGCTCTAACGGCGAAGCGGCGCAAAGAAATTCGCCGCGAACGTAAGCGTGTGCAGGAGCAAGGTATTCGCTTGCAGCGGTTAACGGGCGAAGATTTAACCTTAGAACATTGGTCGCAATTTTATCTTTTTTATCGGGATACTTATCAGCGACGCAGCGGCCATGATGGGTATTTGACAGAGGCATTTTTTCACGCCATCCATCACACCATGCGCGATAAAGTGTTATTAGTCTTGGCTTACACCGATAACAATGTGGCTATTGGCGGGGCGTTGTCTTTCTTTTCTGACGACACCTTATATGGCCGTTATTGGGGTGCACTACAAGATGTTGAATGCCTGCATTTTGAAGCGTGTTTATATCAGGGCATTGAGTTTTGTATTGAGCGCGGCTTACAACGTTTTGACCCAGGTGCACAAGGCGAGCACAAGATTCCGCGTGGTTTTGAGCCAGTATTAACGCATTCTTTGCATTACCTTGAGCATCAAGGTTTTCATGCCGCAGTGGGCACTTTTGTCGCGGAGGAGGCGGAGGGCATACGGCAATATGCGGAAAAAGCGCGTCAATTGTTGCCTTTTAAGGTGTAAACAGTTCGCCCTTAATCATAGGTATCTACACATCTTTTGAGTGATGAGCGAGTCAATAAAATGAGTTAAATTCCCCTCCTCGGAGGGGCTAGGGGTGGGTTTAATCGCACAAAAACAAGTGCTTTTTACGGCTAACACACCCCTAGCCCCTCTCAAGAGGGGAATTTAATGCTCATATCCTCATTGAGTGCTTATACAAAAGATATGTAGATACCTATGCGCTTAATGAGGGCTGGGGTGAGGGTAAAAATCAGCATAAACAATAAGTTATAATATGCTTATCCCCAATTCAGGTTATTTAAGCCTGTCAGGAATCGGCGGCGGTGCAAATTTTGATTTTTTGATAGGCCGTGGTGCTAACTGTAGTTGAGTGGCGATGTGTTGTTGAATACGCTCGCAGTCGCGCACGTTAATATCCATGCTGTGATAAAACATACCGTCCACATCTTCTAAAACGACATGACAGCTATCTTTGTTGGGGTCTGGCGTAATGGCATCGACATATTTATAACGGCTAAAAGCTTGGGTGAAATCTTGTTGATACGGAAAGGCAAAACTTAAAGTGACATGGCTTTTATCGAGTTGCAGTTGATAAAAAATAGTACTTAAATTAAAACTACTAAACGTCAAACTAGCGATGAGCATTAACATGCCGCCTGCCAATGTTGCCCATTTATTGACTCCAAATGATTTATAAATAACGAAGCCAACCACCACAGTTAATAGCAAGCTAATGATAAATATAGGAATAAAAGATTGTTGTAAAATATCAGCATTACCAAAACTAAAGGTCATCATACAGCTAAGCTCGACTGCCTCGGATGGTGTTCCGAAGGCTCATAAGAAATTTGCGCGAGGCATTATACCGTTTTTAATTGCTCTAAAAAGGCTATATCCATATTGCTTTTAACGGTGCGCCAATTGGTGCCTAGCCGTTGCGCGGTCGCTTCATAACTGCCTGTTTGCGCATACACTAAGGCGTAATAACGGCCTAATAAGGGATTACTATCCAAA
>JBKJUH010000070.1:0-2798 GCA_046590075.1 Agitococcus sp. | reverse complement strand
GCTGAAAAAGTCGCCAAGCGTAAAAAAATTGCAAAAGACAAAAAGCCATTCTTTAAGGGCGGTTTGGCATTTTGTAGTGATGGTGATAAGCGTTATAGATTTAATCGCTCAAGTAATTATAAAGGCGCGTGGGGGTATGGATTTTCGGATAGTAAAAAAGAGGCAATCCAAAGGCTAAGGCAGGCCGCAAAGTAAAATTAAGACAGTGTCAGCATCAGGCCACTAGCAACGGTTTAGCAAACCAATTGTTTTTTACGTGGAACTGCGGGCGACTAGCCATCAAACACTTTTTTTTCCGCTTTACTGCATCAGAGCCATTATTTTTTTTGGCAACTTAGAGGGAAGCCTGTGGATTTTGCTGTCTTAATGACTCATACAACCCTGCACTGTTGAGCAAAATATCACGCAAGCCATCTCTGACTTTATGCGAGTCTAGGGCTTGTTTACTCATGGTGGTATGTGCCGAAAACGCATCCATGATGGCGTTCATAATTTCATTAGTTAAATCGGGGGAGTTGGCGAATTGTTCTTTGCTGTTATTGCTGGCTTGTTGCCTGAGTATCTGTGACTCTAACAGCTTGGTTTTTAGCACCTGATTCACATAAACCAATTTGTCATCATCGGTGAGTTCACCTTCAAACAGTTGATTCACTTTAGCCAAAATTTCAGCCAGTTGAATTTTCTCTTTTTCGTTTACTTCGCCCGTTCCCACATCGGTGAGTGGTAACAGTTTAGGGCTGTCACCGTCATTTAACGGCAAGTTTTGTTTGCCCTGTTTTTTGAGTTTGTGGTGGGTGAGGGTGAGCTTAGACAAGTCGATGCCTTCACGTTCACGGCCAAAGGTTAATAAAGGCATAAGACGCTTAAAGAAAATGGCGCGTTTTTCTATGTCGGTATTGCCATAGTCAAAAATCTGCGACAAAAACGCATAGACACGTATAAATCCACCTAAGTCACGCTTAAACAAAATCAGGGAATTGATTTCGTTTTGTAGTTCTTGTTCTTTATTGCTGTCATGTTTACTTTTGGCAATCGCCAGTTGTTCATGTAAGCTTTTGAAGCGTTTGAGCAATCTATCGACCACTGGCTCTAAAGCCGAGATCAGCTCACTTTGCGTGGCATTGGTTTTGAGTTCTGCGGCAACCACTCTATCCACTTCAAAGTTGTCGTAATAGCCTGTGCTGTCGAGTTTGGCGCGTAGGTTATAAACCAAGTGTGGGTCGGTTACGTCGTCGAGTTCAGCGGTGTCATAGTAGGTTTTAAAGGCCGCTAAAATGTCATCGGGTTTATTCACAAAGTCTAAAATGTAGGTGGTGTCTTTGTTGGGATAAGCACGATTTAAGCGCGACAAGGTTTGTACGGCCTGTATGCCACCCAATTTTTTATCCACGTACATACCGCATAACAACGGTTGGTCAAAACCTGTTTGAAACTTATTGGCGACCAGTAACACTTGATATTCGTCGGTGTTAAAGGCTTCGCGCATATCACGGCCACGCAAATTAGGGTTGAGGCTTTTGCTGTTTTCGGTAAAAGGGTCTGCACCCGATTCTATGTCAATTACTTCACCCGAAAACGCCACCAATGTGCCGAGCTTATAACCTTGGTTTTTAATGTATTTGTCGATGGCCAATTGCCAACGTACTGCTTCTAAGCGGCTACCGACCACGACCATTGCTTTGGCTTTGCCATTGAGCAGGGGCGCAACATTTTCCCGAAAGTGTTCAACCACAACTTGTACTTTTTGGGCGATGTTGTAAGGATGTAGTTTGACCCAACGCATAATGCCTTTCATGGCTTCGCTGCGTTCGACTTCTTTTTCGTCCAGTTCTTTACCTTCGTTAGCTAACTTAAAAGCCAGTGAGTACGAGGTATAGTTATTCAGCGCATCTAAAATAAAGCCTTCTTCAATGGCCTGACGCATGGAATACACATGAAACGGGGCGGGTAAATTGTCGGCACTGGCGGGCTGGTCAGGGTGAGGGCGACGGCCAAATAATTCGAGGGTTTTGGCTTTGGGGGTGGCGGTAAAGGCAATATAGGTAATGCCCGACTCATTGGCTCTGGCGGCCATTTGCAGGGCTAACACATCTTCGGTGCTAATTTCGCCACCATCGGCTAACTCGTTAAGTTCTTCGACCGATAATAATTGCTTGAGTTTAGAGGCGGCTTCGCCTGTTTGTGAGCTGTGCGCTTCATCGGCAATAACGGCAAAGCGTTTGCCGTCGGTGGCGGCTAACTCTTGCACGGCTTTAAGGGCAAAAGGAAAAGTTTGAATGGTGCAAACGACAATCTTTTTACTACCCGATAGAGCATTCGCTAACTCGCCACTTTTACTGGCACTTTCGCCCTTGATGGTTGCCACTACACCAGTAGTGCGCTGAAAGTCAAAAATGGCTTCTTGTAGTTGGTCGTCGAGTACGGTGCGGTCACTGACTACTAACACGGTGTCAAACAGTTTGTTATGTTGAGCGTCGTGCAAGTCGGCTAAAAAGTGCGCCGACCATGCTATTGAGTTGGTTTTGCCCGAACCTGCCGAGTGTTGAATCAGATATTTGCCGCCTGTGCCTTCATTTAAAATACTGGCAGTGAGTTTGCGTGTGGCATCAAGTTGGTGATAGCGCGGAAAAATAATGCTGCTGATTTGTTTTTTGCTATCGCGCTTGGCGACCAAATAACCGCCTATTTATGGCAGCAAGTGTGGGAGCGTGAAAGCTGGTTAGAAATTTTAGGCCGTTATTTGGTCGCCAAGCGCGACAGCAAAAAACAAATCAGCAGCATTATTTTTCCGCGCTATC
>JBKJUH010000057.1:0-3405 GCA_046590075.1 Agitococcus sp. | reverse complement strand
TAAAAATCCAATGTGCGCCTATTACGTGGCCAATTGGATTTTTAAGACACTTTCCACTTCGTCCAATAAGTCGATTGGCTCGCGGTTTTCACGGTCTAATTTATTGATGAAGGTGATAATGGGCGTATCGCGCATCCGACATACTTCCATCAGTTTGATGGTTCTATCCTCTACACCTTTGGCACCATCAATCACCATTAATGCCGAATCAACTGCGGTTAAAGTACGGTAAGTATCTTCAGAAAAGTCTTCGTGGCCTGGTGTATCGAGCAAGTTAATAATATGGTCACGATAAGGGAACTGCATGACCGACGTGGTAATAGAAATTCCCCTTTGCTTTTCCATTTCCATCCAGTCGGACGTGGCATGACGGTCGGATTTACGCGATTTAACCGTACCCGCAATTTGAATGGCTTTACCCCATAACAGCAATTTTTCGGTGATGGTGGTTTTACCCGCGTCAGGATGGGAAATAATAGCAAAAGTACGGCGCATGGCCACTTCAGTAGCAAGTTGTTGAATGTCAGTCATGAAGGTCGTTCGGTCTAGGAAGTAAAAACAATGGCGGCAATTATACGGACAAAGCGCGGAATGTGATAATACTCGATGCATTATCTTGTTTATGGTTGTTAAATTGTCACTTTGCTGTCATAAAAAATTATTTAGGTTATGCTTATCGTTAGTGTTACTTTATCAATCCACTCACATATCAAGTTAGGAAGACAGATAGCATTTTTAGCGAGAACAAATCATGGCGATTCAAGAAATTATCAATTCAAAAACAGGCGAATACGGTTATCAGGTTCGTGTCAAAGGTCAAAGTCGGTACTTTTCGATTAAAAAACATGGTGGCAAACGCGCCACCTTAAAACTGGCTAAAGCCGCTGAAAAAGAGATTCTTGATCAACTCGGCATTAAATCCAGTGCTGAACGTCTATATACCAGCCAACCCAGCAACCGTAATACTTCAGGTGTAGCAGGCATCCATATTCAATGGCGCGCCTATGGTAGCGGTAATGTTTATCCTTACGTTAGCGGCAGTTGGAAAGATAAAGAAGGCAAACAACGGATGTTTGGCTTTTCGATTGAGCGACATGGTTTGAAAGGTGCATTACAGTTAGCTTATGCCAGACGTAAAGTGGGTAAACTTCAAGTCATTGATATTGATGAAGCGGTGGCTATTTTGAAAAAACATATCGCTTAGTAGTGAGGGTTTTTGTTAATGCGCCCTGTATGTAAATATGGGGCGCATATTTATCAAAAACACATTATCTTTCCTAACTTTTTAGATAATGAAAAAGACTACACTCTTAAAACACCATCAACGCCATCATTACCGCGTGTTCTTTGCCATTGGCAGTAGGATAGTAATTTTTGCGTAAGCCCATCTCATTAAAACCTGCTAGTTGATACATTGCAATTGCCCGTAAATTGCTGGCGCGCACCTCCAAAAAGACCGTTGTCGCTTTTTTGGCTGTAGCTTGCGCAATCACCTCTTCTAGCAATATTCGACCTACGCCCTGCTTTTGCTGTGTTGGTGCAACGGCAATATTTAACAAACTGGCTTCGTCGATAATAAATTGAACAACAGCAAAACCAACAATGTGTTCGGCTTTTTCGGCCACTACGCACCAATGACGCTCTAGGCCGTCAGTGAATAGTTGCTCTGTCCACGGGGCATATTGCACTTGTTGTTCGATGGCACATACTGCGGCTAAATCACTGGCCGTCATTGGTCGACATGTTATTGATTGAGTACTAACCATAAGGCTTTTTTCTGCAAAGGTTGTTGGAGCATTAGACTAAGACTGGCGTGCAGCAACACAGGCTTAACGGTGCTGGATGTTAATAAATCGGCTAATTCTTGCTCATAATCCGCCAATAAAATATAACCCTTGTCACTCGCGGCTTGATTACGAAAGAAGGAGATTAACGCTTCTTGTGCCGCTTTTTTATGACGAGGAATGGCGTAATTATTGACCATTGGCCATGTAAATAATAACGGCGCAGGCGATGGAGTCGGTAATGCTCGTTGAATATTGGCTAAAAGCTGCGCTTCGCTAGGGCTTAATAATTGCGAACGCGGCACAATTAACTGCCAATGGCCACAGGCAAAAACACCAAACTTAAATTGAATCGGTTGTTCTTGACTGGCAGGTGGTTTGGCTACTGATTGTGTTGTCGGAATAACAACAGGAGGAGCAAAGGCTTTAGTAAAACTGTCGATAACTGCCGCTTGTTGATATTCAGGATCGTCTAAATACGCTTCCAACGGTGGTTCGTTGTCATAAATGGGCGGTGACGAATGACTATTGACAACAGGAATGACTGGTGAGAGTTGCTTTGCTGTATGGGTCGTTTCGACTGGCAAGTCGTCAATGACAGTTAATGCCGCTTCTGCCACTTCATCGGCAAAAAACGTATCTTCATAAGCGACAAATTGCGTAGGCATTGAAGCTGAGGCGTAAGTCAACGCTTGGCGTGCTGTCCACAAAGGAATGCCTAAGGCTGCCAAATACGCTTGGCGACGACCTTCAATGGGTGCGGAGACATCAATCATGCACGTTAGCCAGTAGGGGCGAATTTATTCGCCCATGTTGATTGATAAGGCGAATAAAATTCGCCCCTACGTTATAACAGTCTAAATCAAATCTTCTTGTGGATGCGCCCTATCACCCTTCGCGTTGATTAAATTCAAGGCATCTAAATACGCTTTGACACTAGCGACGACAATATCGGTATCGGCACCATGACCATTGATAATACGCCCTGCTTTATTTAAACGCACTGTCACTTCGCCTTGTGAATCTGTACCGCTGGTTATAGCATTAACCGAATACAGCTCTAAGGATGTACCTGAATTAGCCACGGCTTCAATAGCACGAAAAGACGCGTCAACAGGACCAGAACCGACAGCGGTGACGTTTTTCTCTTGACCATGCACGGTTAAGGTTAGTTTTGCTTCGGGTTTGGTGCCCGTTTTCGAGGTCACTTCTAAGGTGACTAATTGATAGATTTCATCGACTTCGGTTTGGCTATCACTGACTAAGGCATGAATATCTTCATCAAAAATATCGTGTTTTTTGTCAGCTAACTCTTTGAAGCGCATGAATAAAGTATTAAGTGAGTTATCGCTACCTGCGGCAATCCCCAATTGGTCTAAACGCGCACGAAAAGCAGCACGACCAGAGTGTTTACCCAACACCATACGATTGGCGTTCCAGCCCACATCTTCGGCACGCATAATTTCGTAAGTTTCACGGTGTTTTAACACGCCATCTTGATGAATACCCGACTCATGAGCAAAAGCATTCGCGCCAACAATGGCTTTATTCGGTTGTACTGGAAAACCTGTAATACCAGACACCAAGCGAGAAGTCGGCACAATTTCTGGCGTATAAATGC
>JBKJUH010000343.1:0-13798 GCA_046590075.1 Agitococcus sp. | reverse complement strand
AACAGATACGGGGTATCACGGTCTGCCTGTATAAAACGTGTCATGGCCATGTCCTTCATTCAATGGCGCTATTTTCACCGATCTTTAGGTAAAGGGAAAGTCCGACAGGCTGCTAGAGCAAGGTGAATTAGAGCTGGCCGAAAAAGAAACCATTTTAGAGTTGCATGGTTGGCATTTATTGGACTATCCCAGCACATTGCCCGAATTTAGCTTTGATGAAGAAAGCAAAACATTTGCCTTTGATATTGAAAACGAACATATCACTTGGCAATTACTGCATACGCAAGAACAACTATCGTTAGGCTATAAGCAAGACTGGACGGAGCAAGAGCTAGTATTGTGGTTAGATAAACGCACGCAACAAATAGATATACAGCAACCTATATTATTAGGCTTTTTACAGCGGGTTATCACGCACTTGCAACAACAACGCGGCTTTAGCTTAGATTTACTGGTACGCGCTAAGTTTATTTTGCAAAAAGTGCTACTCGAAAAAATCAAAAACTATCGCCAACAAGCGGCAAGCACAGGTTTTCAAACCTTACTGTTAGATAGCCCAACGGTGACAACATCGTTTGCATTTGCCTTTGATTTTAGTCAAAAAAACTACGCCCCCAATACGCATTATCGTCACAGTTTTAAACCTAAAAAGCATTATTTTGGGCTTATTGGCGAGGTAGGTACAGAAGAAATGCAATGTGTCATGGCCTTTGAGCAACTACCACAAATAAAATATTGGGTGCGAAATTTAGTCGGTGATAGTCGTAACCACTTTTGGTTGCCTACCGCTACAGACTTGTTTTACCCCGATTTTGTCGCCGTATTAAACGATGGACGGATATTAGTTGTTGAACACAAAGGCGACCACTTAGCCACGAATGACGACAGCAAAGAAAAGCGGTTGATTGGCACAAAATGGCAAGCAGCAAGCGAAGGTAAGGTGTTGTTTTTAATGACCGAAAAGAAAGACTCACAAGGCCGAAGTATTATTGAGCAAATAAGGGCGAAAGTGCTTGCTTAACCTGAGTTCGGGCTAATTAACAACTTGCTTCAATTGCAATAGCGGTAACGGACACGCTAATAACGTGGCAATAGCACGCAATAACTCATATTCGGCTAAGTGTAAAACGCCATCACTTTGAATGGTCGTTGCCACTACATTGAGCACAGTTTTTTTGCCATCAGGGGTTAAATAGCGAAACTGTCGAAGTGAGCGGTCTAACTCCTTGAGAGTGAGTCGCTCATCAGTGGGCATGGCAGGAACAGTCTTAAAAATGGGTGCTAATAATTGCTGATAGACATCAGTTCTCTGCGATTTAGGGTGTGAGCTATATTGCAATAATGTGGCGACTAATTGAGCGATAGGTTGAGCAAGTTTGTCGATACCTTGAGTTCTAAACACTGCCGATGAAGGCTGTAGATGTTGTTCAATAATTTTTAATAAGGAAAACTCGAACACCGAGACATCTGCGTTTAACAACACAAAACGACGCAACTCCACTAAAAACTCTGAGGCGGCTCGTGCTTCTAAGAGACTTAGGCGCGGTAACGCCAAATCAACCATCGGTAAGGCAAAACACTCATCCAATGATTGTAATTGCTCAACTAACTGACACACCCACAGCGCAAAAGTTTGTTGTTCGCCAAAAAACTCATTAATGGTGCTGGCAAAGGTCTGTTGATGATGAGCAATTAACGCAAACAATACTGCTTTTGCACCTGTTGTTGTTTGCAAGGCACGCGATACTTCAACAGCCAAGTTTTGATGGAGACGTTGCGCGGAATTCAAATCATCAACCGTCACCGCCCCTACTCTGGTGCTCATTAATGGGGCGATGGTGGAGGGAGTGAACGACGGTGCAGCCGACTGAAAGTCGATGATTTTATTATCATCACTTATATCTACAGGCCGAAACGTGGGTGCAACAGACTGAGTGTTCGTTGGTACAAAACCCGTCATCAGCTCAGAAATTTCTGCGCGCGCCACCGCGATGCTGGCAGCTTGTTCGGGTGATGGTTGACGATATTTAATGCGCGTTAAAAAGGTCGGCGCAATGGCGTGAATACGTTCTTCAATCGGCGGATGAGTGGCGAAAAATTGACTAAAATTCAAACTTTCACCAAAACACATATGACTCATTTCTTCGGCATGAAGATTGGCTAAATGCGAGCCATTCACGGAGATTTTATATAACGCGCCTGCCAAACCGTCAGGATGACGCGTAAATTGGACACTGGCGGCATCTGCCAAGCGTTCTCGTTCACGCGAGACAGCCGCTTTAATCAAACGACCAAAAAACAAGCCAATATAACCAATCAGCCACAAGCCTAAACCTAATAAAAAAACAGCAGGAACCGCATTATTTTTATCTTTACCACGCGAGTGATAACGCGTTTCCGTCACTGAGCGCATCATAAAACCGCCCACCTGACCAATGGCTAAGATACCTGCCAACATCGCCAATAAACGCATATTTAGGCGCATATCGCCATTTAGAATATGGCTAAATTCGTGACCAATCACACCTTGTAGCTCGTCGCGTGTGAGTTTTTCGAGTGCGCCTTGCGTCACTACTAATACACTTTGTGAGGTACGATAACCTGCAACAAAGGCATTAATAACCATTTCGTTGTCTAAGACATAGGTAATAGGAGCTGGCACGCCTGAGGCTATCGACATTTCTTCGGTTATATTGAGCAACTGACGTTCGGATGCTGTTCGGGTGGCAAAATCAATTTGACGTGCGCCCATCATCTCGGCAACGGCTTTACCGCCTTCACGCAGTCGCAACCACTCTAAAAAACTACCGCCACCAATCAGAATCAATGTTCCCGTTAACGCCTGTGCCGACCACGCATGCCACAATACGGTGCCGCTGCCACTATCGTAGGAAGAACTCACTGCCAGCACATACAGCAAGGTATTCACGCCCTGAAAAATCAACAGCACCGCCACCACAAAATAGCCAATTAAGCGGAGTGTTGCCCGCCGTGCGGCATCTTGACGGCTAAAAAAATCCATCGAGTCATTCCACTCTAAAAGCTAATACGTACAGGCTCTCGCGCTTCAATATGAGAAATTTCTAACGGTAAAGCCTGCTGAAAATTGCCAAAAGCAGCAATAAAACTATTGGGAAATTTTTCACGCTCAATGTTGTAGACCATCACTGCATCGTTAAACGCTTGGCGGGCAAAACCGACCCGATTTTCGGTGGTTTTTAATTCTTCCATCAAGTTCTGAATGGTGGTATTGGCTTTTAAGTCGGGATAGGCTTCGGACACCATCATCAATTTGCCTAATGCACCTGATAACACCCCTTCAGCTTGGGCAAACTTTGCCATCGCTTCGGCATTACCTGCATTTTGCGCTACGGTTTTTTCTAAACTGGCGGCTTGATTACGCGCAGCAATGACTTGCGTTAAGGTTTCTTTTTCGTGACCTAAATAGGCTTTCACTGCTTCGACTAAGTTGGGAATCAATTCATAACGACGTTGTAACTGCACATCTATTTGCGAAAAGGCATTTTTGAAGTGGTTACGCAGAGTGACGAGGCCGTTATAAATACTGACGGCAAAAAAAATAACCGCACCAATAAGACCTAAAAAGATTAAACCACCCATCGCTTTTTTACTCCTATGACACCCTCACCCCAACCCTCTCCCTGAGGGAGAGGGGGCTAATTCGTTAACCATAGCAGATAGCAAGGTAAAACCCTAGTTTTTAGCTTGAACCCTCAAATAAGCCGCGTATGCCCGCCACGCCTTGTGCGCCTGATTGATGTGCCTTCGTTATATCTTGATGAGTCATTCCGCCTAAAGCGTAAACAGGCAACTTAGCTTGCTGTATTAAATCCGTAAACTGCGGCCAACCCATCGCCACTTGCTGAGGATGCGAAAGTGTCGGTTGTACGGGCGATAACGTGGCAAAATCTGCGCCCCATTGCCACGCTTGTTGTAACTCTTGAGCGTTATGGCAAGAAACAGCGACATATTTGCCACTTGCTGCAACACGTTTACAATGAGCTAAAGCTGTAAATGGAAGATGAACACCTAGGGCACTGGGAACACATTCTAATAAATCGACATGACTGTGTAATAACAGTTTGACTTGATATTGCGCGCATAACTCCGCCACTTGTTGCGCTAAATCTAAATAATCCGTTTGAGATAAGGATTTAGCGCGTAGTGTTAGCCACATATTGGTACGGAGTCGTGTTTGTAACCATGCTAATAAATCGCCCCCGACTTCGTGCGCTTCGGGTGTGAGGTAATAAACATCAGGCAATACCGCTGCTTTTAGAATGGGTGTATTGGCGGTAGGAAAGGGATAACTGATGAGCTGCTCAGGACTCACCCATGCTATTGGTTGACCTTCTGCGCCATGCGCTTCACCATCAAACGCCGTCACTCTAAATACTTGTAAGCGCACAGATTTATCGGTGTAGTGATGTTCTACCGTTAATAATGGTCGATATTGAGTCGCGGTAATACCTAACTCTTCTTGTAGTTCGCGGACTAAGGCTTGGGTTGCACTTTCACCTTCGTCAATTTTACCGCCTGCAAATTCCCACAGACCGCCTTGATGTTTATGTAATGGCCGTTGGGCGATGAGGATTTGACCTTGGCGATTGTGAATGACGGCAGCAACGACGTTAAGCATACGATATCTCTAAAAAAACAAACTCCCGCCTAAACGGGAGTTATCACAACAATCAATCCTGCTCGGTTGAAACCCAGCCTACAGATTTGGTGTGAAGTTTAAGAACGATAATCCGCATTTATTTTGACGTAGTCATATGACAAATCACACGTCCAGACTGTATCAGTGGCATCACCGCGCCCCAAAACAATACGAATGGTAATTTCGGCTTGTTTCATCACCGCTGAACCTAATTCCTCACGATAAGAAACTGCCGCACCACCCTCTTCACAAATACACACATCATCTAAATAAACATTGATTTTGCTGACATCAAGGTTAGGCACACCGCTTCTACCAATGGCCGCTAAAATACGCCCCCAATTCGGGTCAGAGGCAAAGAACGCCGTTTTAATTAACGGTGAATGAGCCACCGCATAAGCAACATCACAACATTCTTGGGTATTACCGCCACCTTCGACTTTAACGGTCATAAACTTGGTTGCGCCTTCACCGTCACGAACAATTAATTGTGCCAAGCGCAAAAACGTCCGTTGTAAAGCGGCATAAAATGGCGCAAATAACGGGTCATTTTGCGACGATAACGCCACATTTCCTGCTGCACCTGTGGCAATTAACACACAGGCATCGTTGGTGGAGGTATCACCATCAATGGTAATACGGTTAAACGATTGTTCACTAACATCACGCAACATGGTTTGTAAAAAGGTACTGTCTACTGCGGCATCCGTCGCAACATAAGCCAACATGGTCGCCATGTTGGGGCGAATCATGCCTGCGCCTTTAGAAATGCCCGTCATGGTGTATGTAAGGCCATCAACGGTGAACTGTTCGCTTGCGCCTTTAGGCAGCGTATCGGTGGTCATAATGCCACTGGCAGCCGCTACCCAATTATCTGCTTCTAATGCAGCTAAGGCGGCGGGCAAACCTGCTTCCAGCTTGGCTATCGGTAATTGTTCGCCAATCACACCCGTTGAAAACGGCAATACCGCTTCTGGAGCAACGTCTGCGAGTGCGGCAAGCGCAGCACAACTACGCAAAGCATTGCTCATGCCTGTTGTGCCTGTACCTGCATTGGCATTGCCTGTATTTATCACTAAATAACGTGCTGACGTTGTTGCCATATTGGCACGCGCCACATGAACAGGAGCGGCACAAAAGGCATTGGTGGTAAAAACGGCGGCAGTTGTTGCTTGCGGAGCTAACTCAAACACCACTAAGTCACGACGATTTTTATAACGAATATAGGCTTCGGCAATGCCAATACGCACGCCATTAACAGGGTGCATGGTAGGCATAGATAAATCACCAACGGCCATTTTGTATTCTCCTATTATTTATGGACTTACGCGGTTATCGCTTATTTGTTCACATTTCAGCCGCGTTAGGCGGCTTTATGTTCACAAAACGCGCTAATCGCGGTGCGATGCGTAAGTCCTGATTCATCATAAAAAAATCCCCCAATAACGGGGGATTATCAACACATTCACCAATACTAAGCTAACTGACCATGACATTGCTTATATTTTTTGCCTGAACCACAAGGACAGGGGTCGTTACGGCCAACGTATTGGTTGGCATAAGGATTCGCTGGCGCGTTATCTTCCGCTAACGGCAAGTTATCTTCGGCATCGCTTAAACCTGCTTGTTGGGCATGTTCAAAATGTAAATTCATCGCCGCAGCTTCTGCCGCTTGTTGTGCTTCCATAGCGGCAATTTCCGCTTCTGAAGGCACATGAATACGCGCAACCGATTGCACAACTTCCAACTTCACCGCACCTAACAACTGTTGAAACAATTGAAAAGACTCACGTTTGTATTCTTGCTCAGGGTTCTTTTGCGCGTAACCGCGTAAATGGATACCTTGACGTAAATAATCCATCGCTGCTAGATGCTCTTTCCAATGACGGTCTAACACTTGCAGCATGATTTGCTTTTCAATCATATTGGTAATGTCATCACCAATAGTGGCCCGATGCGCTTTATAAGCAGCGCGAGCCGATGCGGCAACTTTGGCACGCAAACCAACTTCTTCTAAACGATTGTCTTCGTCCAACCATTGTTGCACAGGAATGTCGATATCAAAGTCTGTTTTGAGGGCTTTTTCAAAGCTGGCGACATCCCATTGGTCTTCAATGCTTTGCGGTGGAATAAACTCGGTCATTACTGTGCTGACCACGTCTTCATACATCGCTTCAAAACTATCGGCTAAACTTTCTGCGGCCAACACATCGTCACGTTGACCATAAATCGCACGCCGTTGTTCGTTAGCGACATCGTCGTATTTCAATAAGTTTTTACGAATATCAAAGTTACGCGCTTCAACTTTACGCTGTGCGCCTTCAATTGAGCGCGACACCCAACGATGTTCAATGGCCTCGCCTTTTTGCATACCTAATTTACGCATCATATTACGAACATTATCGCTGGCGAAAATGCGCATTAAGTCATCTTCTAAGGACAAATAAAACCGACTTAAACCAGGATCACCTTGACGACCCGAACGGCCACGCAATTGGTTATCAATACGACGCGACTCGTGACGTTCAGTACCAATAATATGTAAACCACCCGATGCTAACACCGCCGCGTTATCAATATCCCATTGTGCTTTAATGGCTTGAACTTGTTCAGGCGTTGGATTATTGAGCTTGGCTACTTGGGCTTTCCAGTTACCACCCAAGACAATATCTGTACCGCGACCTGCCATGTTGGTGGCAATGGTGACGGTGTTTGGACTGCCTGCTTGCGAAATAATATCGGCTTCTTGGGCATGAAACTTGGCATTCAGGACTTTATGAGTGATGTTTTCTTTGACTAATAAGCGTGACAAATATTCACTGGTTTCAATAGTGGCGGTACCAACTAAGACAGGCGCACCTTTTTCGATACAGTCTTTAATATCAACAATAATTGCTTCAAACTTCTCTTCTTTGGTCAAAAAGATTAAGTCTTCTAAGTCCTTACGTATCATCGGTTTGTGCGTAGGAATAACTACCACATCTAAACCATAAATTTGATGAAACTCAGGGGCTTCGGTATCGGCCGTACCCGTCATGCCCGACAGTTTTTGATACAGACGGAAATAGTTTTGGAAGGTCGTTGTCGCTAAGGTTTGATTTTCATTTTGCACATTCACATGCTCTTTGGCTTCCACCGCTTGATGTAACCCTTCAGACCAGCGACGGCCAGGCATGGTACGGCCTGTATGTTCATCGACAATCACGACTTCATCATCTTGAATAATGTAATGAACATCACGTTGGAATAAAATATGGGCTTTTAAAGCCGAGTGTACATGATGCAACAAACCCAATTTGCTGGCGGAATACAGACTCTCGCCTTCAGCCAGTAAGTCTAAGGCAGTTAATAACTTTTCAACGTGGTCATAACCTGTTTCTGACAGTTCAATTTGGCGTTGTTTTTCATCAACCCAATAGTCCCCACCATCAGGCTTGCCTTCTTCTTTTTGTGGCACTAATTGTGCTGGCAGCGTATTCACCAGCTCATACAAACGTGAAGAGCCTTCGACCGCGCCCGAAATAATTAACGGCGTTCGAGCCTCATCAATTAAAATCGAGTCCACTTCGTCGATAATGGCAAAGGCTAACCCACGTTGATGTTTTTCTTCCAAGCGAAAGGCCATGTTATCGCGCAGATAATCAAAACCAAACTCATTGTTAGTGCCGTAAGTAATATCGGCTGCATAGGCTTGATGTTTATCTTCTGGTGCTTGTTGCGAGCGAATAACGCCAACTTGCAAACCTAAGGCTTCAAATAACGGACGGTTTAACTCAGCATCACGGCCTGCCAAATAATCGTTGACGGTAATAATATGCACACCCTGACCACTCAAGGCATTCAAATAAGAAGCCAAGGTCGCCATCAGGGTTTTACCTTCACCCGTGCGCATTTCGGCAATACGGCCTTCGTGCAGGGTCATACCACCAATCAATTGCACGTCATAATGGCGCATACCCATGACCCGATGAGCCGCCTCACGACACACAGCAAAGGCTTCGGGCAATAATTGGTCTAAGGTTTCACCTTTGGCAAAACGACTGCGAAACTCTTCGGTCTTAGCGGCCAATGCGGCATCATCTAAAGCTTGGATGCTCGGTTCTAGCGCATTAATGGCATCCACCACCTTTTGCATACGCTTTAACTCGCGCTCGTTTTTTGTTCCAAATATTCCGCTAATCATGCGTGCAAACATATTAAAGCCACTCATCTTAAAATTTCGGCTGACCGTGCCATTCATTGGCAAATGGGGGCAATGATGACAGAAGACAAGCCGATAACAACAGGACTAAGCCAAAATAGCGGCTAAATCTTAAAAAAATTAGGGTCTGTTGACGTTTAGTTATCACCCTTCGACTTCGCTCAGGCAACAAATTCCATCGAAAGTACGCTGACTGAGCGTAGTCGAAGCCTAGAATGCAAAATCGAGCGCATTCTACCTTGAATTTAGGCGCGGAAAAAATGGCAGATTCGTTAAAGTATGGATATTGAGGGATGAAATGTGCAGAAGAACTAGGGAATTGACAAATTTAAGCTATTTTTGATGCTGCTCTCCCCCAAAAGCAATTAGGGGGAGAAGACACTACAGGCCATTAATTGTTTTTCATTGCCAAATTAACATACGAGGCAGGGTTAATTTGCTTGCCATTTTCAATGACTTCATAATGCAAATGGGTACCTGTCGAACGACCTGTTGACCCCATGTACGCAATTAATTGGTCTTTGGCAACCATGTCGCCAACCTTAGCTACTAAACTTTGAGCATGAGCATAACGCGTGACATAACCATTACCATGATTAACTTCAATGACATTGCCATAACCGCTTTTGATTCCCGCAAAACTCACTACGCCCGCAGCAACGGTGTAAATATCGGTGCCTTGAGCACCCGAGAAGTCCATGCCTGCATGAAAAGCAGCGTGCCCTGTAAATGGGTCAGTACGATAACCAAAGTTCGAAGTAATGGTGCCTTTACGGACAGGTAAATTTGCCAAATAGTTACTGTTGTTTTGCAGACGTTTCGTCATCAACACGCTATCTAAGGCTTGCAGTTGCGTTTCTTTTTGCTCCATTAACTGCGACAATTCTTGTAAGCGAACATCAATGCTAGCGTCACCCAACAGGGTTAGCTCACTCACTAACGGGCCACCTTTGGCACCTTTAGCTTCTTTATTAGTGCTATTGAGTTCAAATTCTTGGCTATTGATATGGGCACTTTCCGCCATGTGTTGTCCGAGTGCATCTAGACGTAATAATCGTGCTTGCATCTCTGCCATACGTTCATTCATGGCTTTTAACTGTTGCGCTTGCTGCTGGTCGGCGATGCTGGTGGAGACTGCTGTTGGCGTCACGAGAGGCTTATCCTCACCCGTTTTTGCACCGACCACATAACCCACTGAGAGTCCTGTAATCGATATTAAGCTCACTGCACCTACAAAAGTAGCAATTGTTGAGGGCGTTAAGCGCAAGGTCATGGGACGCTTGGCATAATGTTGCCATAAAGGAAGTTTCATCGTTGTTTCTCCTACACTATTTAGCTTTACACCTTGAATCTTGTTGATGAGTAAAACATCTATTAACCCACCCGAACCCACACTCAAACCTTCAATGCATGTGTTCAAATTCAATTACGGGGCAAAACATTAAGTGTGTGATTTAGACTGATTATGCTCCTTGCATCTCAGTCATTAGCAGAGTAGCCTTTTTACAGAACCACCCCCCAAAGGCTTTTTATGTACTCAGAATCTGTTGCTCGTGGCAAAGATGTGGTCTCTTCACCGCTTATTCAACAACTAAAAGCACAAGCCCACTATTTAGCGAAACTCAACACCGTTATGGTGGAGATATTACCCGCTCTTAAAGATCAATGTCGTGTCTCATCCTATAAAAACGACGTGTTGACCTTGCAGACACATAACAATGCCTTATTGGGGCAGCTACGCTATCTTCAAACTCATTACCTACAGAAGCTGTGCCAACATACGGTGTTTAGTGAATTAAAACGCATTCAAATCTTATTAGAAGAACCGATACAAGTGAACCGTGTTCAGTCCCAAGCACTGCCGCCATTGTCACCAACAGTTCGGTCTTTGTTGCTAGAAACGGCCAACTCGATTGACGATGTAGAGCTTAGCGAAGCTTTGCGTCATTTAGCAAGAGAATCGTTAGACAAGCCGACAACATAGCGACGTTATGTAAAGACAGGCAAAAACGACCTAACCTATTGATTCAATGAAGCTCTTTAGCCGATTGTGCCTTGATATAGGCAATAGGCGCTTGTTCTTCGTCACTAAATGTCACAATTTCCCATGCATCGGGTTGTGCTAACAGTGCGCGTAACAGCTGATTATTGAGAGCATGACCCGATTTGTAGCCTTGGAACTCGCCAATAATACCGAAGCCTAAAATGTATAAATCACCAATCGCATCTAACATTTTATGACGGACAAACTCATCTTCATAACGTAGACCGTCGACATTCATCACGCCTTCATCATTTAGGACAATGGCATTATCTAAACTGCCACCTTTGGCTAAATTACGCGATTGCAAATACTCAATATCGCGCATAAAACCAAAAGTGCGCGCGCGACTGACTTCTTTGACGTAGGCGGTGGTGGAAAAGTCAACACAGGCACTTTTATGGTCATCTAAAAACGCAGGATGGTCAAAATCAATGGTAAATGCAACACGAAAGCCATTATAAGGCAAGAAGGCGGCGATTTTATCACCGTCGCGCACTTCAATAGGCTTGAGAATACGCACCAGTTTTTTGGGCGCATTTTGTTCAATAATACCTGCCGATTGTAATAAAAAAACAAAGGGGCCTGCACTACCATCCATAATAGGAATTTCGGGAGAACTGACTTCAATTAAGACATTGTCGATGCCTAAACCTGCCAACGCCGACATTAAATGCTCAACCGTACCAATTTTAACGCCATCTTTCATCAAATTTGATGACATGGTGGTTTCGTTGACTAATAACGCATTTGCGGGCACATCAACGGCCACGTCTAAATCGGTACGACGAAAGACAATACCACTGTCAATGTCATTCGGTTTTAGGGTCAAATAGACCTTTTCGCCACTATGAAGGCCAATGCCCGTAGCGCGAATGGTATTTTTGAGGGTTCGTTGACGTAGCATTGTGTGTCAAAATGTTTCAATGTTAGAAATTGCATACTAACATCTTTTCATTTTTGTGCAAGGATTGTCTGTTTCAGGGTGATTTTTAATCACCCTGAAACATTGATACTCAGGACTTACGCATCGCACCGCGATTAGTGCGTTTTGTGAACATAAAGCCGCCTAAAGCGGCTGAAATGTGAACAAATAAGCGATAACCGCGTAAGTCCTAACACAGTTTGAGATTATTCGCTTTGTTGGCGACGTAAAAACGAAGGGATATTCAAAAAGTCTGACTTTGCGGCATCTGCGGGTTTAGCAGGGGCTTCGGCAACAGGCGGTTGCTGTCTTTTAAGTACCGATGGCGTTCCAAAGTCTTCATACCCACGCGCAGGAGCAGCCGCTGGTTGCTGCATACCTAATGGCGGACGAGGACGAGCCGCCGCAGTTGCTGTTGCTTGCGCGCCAGCCGTAGCCGTTTGTGCCTTAACCAGACCCGTAGCAACAACCGTGACACGGATATCATCGCCAATATTAGGGTCAACAATCATGCCAATTTTAATGGCCACACCTTGAGCCGCTAAGGGTTCAACAATTTCGCCAACGGTGGTGTACTCTTCGAGACCTAAGTCTTCACTACCCGCAATAGAAACCAGCAATCCTGTGGCGCCTTCCAGTCGAATATCATCCAACAAGGGGCTATTAATCGCTTTAATGGTGGCCTCGCGTGCGCGGTCTGTACCTGACGCTACGCCAGTACCCATCATCGCCAAACCGCGATTGTGCATAGCATTACGTACGTCAGCAAAGTCCAAGTTAATGGTACCTGGCCGCGTAATCATGTCGGAAATACCGCGCACCGCCTCAAACAACACATTATTGGCTTTTTTGAAGGCTTCAATTAACGAAATCTTATTGCCATACACTTTTAACAGCTTGGCATTAGGAATGGTAATTAACGAGTCAACATGATGCGACAACTCTTCAATACCTTGCTCTGCCAATAAATCACGACGCTCGAACGGGAAAGGACGAGTGACGACACCCACCGTCAAGATGCCCATTTCACGCGCGACTTCTGCAATAACAGGTGCTGCGCCTGTGCCTGTGCCACCACCCATACCTGCGGTAATAAACACCATGTCCGCACCTTTTAGTGCGTTAACAATCTGCTCGCGAGATTCTAAGGCCGCTTGGCGACCCACTTCTGGCTTGGTGCCTGCACCCAAACCACGAGTGAGCTCTGCACCTAACTGCACCGATGTCGGTGAGTTCATTTTGCTCAATGCTTGCATATCGGTATTGGCGCAAATACACTCAACACCAAATAAATCGCTTTTTACCATGTAATCTACAGCATTGCTGCCACCGCCACCAATACCAAACACTTTAATAACAGGGCCCGTATGTTGACTTTGACTTTGTTGTTCGTCTGCGAACTTAAAAACACCCATTTGATTCTCCTGCCAAGAATAATCACTCTGCCAATATTAATGAAACTTACGCAGACATTTTATTCTCTTCAAGCCTAGGCCAATAACAAGGCACTGACTGCTTGAAAACACATAAAACTGCTGACTGCGCAAATCTTACACACGTATGGACTTACGCAGTTATCCCTTATTTGTTGACATTTCAGCCGCTTTAGGCGGCCTTATGTTCACAAAACGCGCTAATCGCGGTGCGTAAGTCCTGATTTAATCACTACATCTCAAAAATACTTCTCTAACCATGTACGCAGTCGCTGCACAATTCCTTCTGCACCTGCTAATACTTTAGGCCGTTTGGGGCTTAGTACCCGTCCCTCTAGCATTTTGTCTCTGCCTGCCATCAGTAAACCTACACCTGTGGCATAGGCTGGATTGCGGACAATTTCACCATTATTTTGATCACGAATATTGGGCACACCGATGCGAACTTGCATACCGAACACACTTTCAGCTAAAGCCGCAGCCCCTTCAATACGCGCTGCACCGCCCGTTAAGACAA
>JBKJUH010000333.1:0-5696 GCA_046590075.1 Agitococcus sp. | reverse complement strand
GTTGGACACCGAGGCCGATTGCCGAATCATCCAAACCTGTGGTCGAATAGCTATGGTCTAAATAGAACAAGCTGACACGGGCATTGAAGGATTTGATAATGTAATTGACGTTAAGTTCAGTGGTGTCGATATCGGAACCACTTGCACCACCAATACCATCTAAGCTCGATGTACCGAATTTACCTAAAAGCTGGACTTTGCCCATACCAACGGGTTCTGGGAACAAATACGACCCCAACAGATACCAGCTATCGCCATTGCTCGCACTGCCAGTTCCTTTGGTAAAACCACCACCATAGCCGCCTAAACCGTCATATTGGATGTACTCCGCTTCGACGGTAACGGCTCCACCGCCTGCCACTTTTTTCTCCATCAGAAAGTCAAAGCTGGTGGTGTCATTGCCATCGACAGAGTTGACGGCAACGGCGGCGGCGAGAATGTCTTTTTCACCCAAATAAGTACCATTGACGTAATAACCTGGCTCGGCATCCCAAAAGTCGTATTGAACACGTGCCGCAGTCATGACTTTTTCGGACGGTGTGGACGCTTTTGCTGGCGACAAATCAAAGAAACCTGCGGAAATTTTCAACTTAGTCTCGGCAAAATCGCCCCAGTAGGCGATACCATCGGCACGACCAAAGGTGATAAAGGGATAGCCATCTTGTGTGCCGTCATTGGCAAAGTTCCAGTTGTTAGAGAAATAAGCTCCATAACTATTGGCGCGGTCAGTAGGTGGCAAAAAGCGACCTACCCAAATATTGGCAGTGGGCGAAAATTCAAATTGAGCAATGGCATCTTGTACGGTAATGGCTTCCGAACCATTGATTTCAGAGGAAAAACTGAACTTCACTTTGTCGGTGATTTTACCGTTAACATAAAAACTCAAGCTTTCCAAATTAAAATCCACGGTATCCGCAGGCGCACTCGGAGCGGGGGTATCCGTTGAGGCAGACACCATACTGGCGCGTAAACTCGCCGTTAGTGTCGTTTCTGGAAGTTTAAGTTCTACTGCTTGAGCGACACTGCTCAGGGTAGCCGATGCGATAGCAGCCATCAGCAAGGTTTTACCGCGATTTAACATAAACGTACTCAGCATGATCTATCTCCGTTGACGACCATCAAAACACGAGGAGTTGGTCAGCTTTCCTCGATATGTGTCGTCGGGTTGAAACCCGACCTACTTCAATAAACACCCATGCCTAACCGTTTGCATAGGTGCTTTATTCGTTATCGCCCGCTAAGGGATTGCGTGCGCTGTGCAACATATGGATGGTGATTTTGCGCACTTCAGCCTTGCTAGCCTCAATGTGGGTTTTTAGCAAACGCTGTGCTTGCTCTACCCTGCGCGTCAAAATCGCGCCTAAAATTTGGCCATGTTCCATATACGTTGCTTCAATGCGTGCCGTTTTGTTAAAGTCCAATCGACGAATAATGCGAATTCGTTCGGTAATGCCTTGATGGATGTTTGCCATCTCGTGATTACCTGTCGCTGCCACTAACATTTGGTGAAAACACTCGTCTAACATCGCTACCGTTTGTGAGTCCTGAATGCGCTCTTCAGGTGCTACTAACCAAATCCGCTTTAAATCATCCAACAAACTAGAGCGCACTTCTTGCTCACATAACTTTTTGATCGCCGCTAATTCGAGGATGATGCGCACATCGTAAATCTCTTCAAAAAAGCGAAAATCAAAGGGCTTTACTTGCCAACCACTGCGATACAACACCTCGACATAACCTTCACGTTGTAAGCGAAATAAGGCTTCACGCACAGGCGTTCGGCTCGCCTCCATACGTTCAGCAACTTCGTTTTCACTAAAACGGTCGCTAGGCAATAACTGAAAATCAAAAATCTCTTGTTTCAGTCGGCTATAAATACCTTCCGCCAAGTTTTCAGGCGTTTCCTTACGTTTAGGGCTGCGTAAGGGTGTGTCAGTGTTAGCTTTTTCGGTCATGGCTTAATCCTAAATTTTAGGACTTACGCATTTCGGTAAAATGCGTAAGTCTAGAGTTCGATATCAAGCAATGCCTCTCCTGCAACAACGGGTTTGCTGGCGCGGCAATGCACGTCTCGCACTATGCCACTAACCGAAGCATGAATAGGGAATTCCATCTTCATGGCTTCTAAAATCACTAAGGGCTGACCCACTGCTACTTTTTGGCCAGTTTCAACTAACACTTTCCAGACATTGCCTGAAATGTCGGCGCAAACACGCTGCATACTGTCGTCATCTAATTCAGCCGCCGCGATGATGGTTTCTTCACTGATGCTTATATTGTTATCGGCTTGCCATAACGCCACTTCTTGGTCATAAGCAATTTTTTGCTGTGCTTTAAACTCGCTAATACTGACTTCGTTATCGGCTAAAAATTGGGTGTAATCAGCCAATGCAAAATGCTGCTCTTCTATACGAATGGCAGCTTTACCTTCGCGGAAGTCGTCACGCAACACGGTTAATTCCACCTCGCTAACAGGATAAAACCGCACTTGGTCGAAAAACCGCAACAACCAAGGCGCGCCAGCAGCAAACTGTTTATTTTTTAAAAACTTGTTCCAAATCGGTAAGGTGCGACCGACTAATTGATAACCACCCGGTGAGTCCATGCCATAAACGCACATATACACGCCGCCAATACCGACGGTGCCTTCAGCGGTAAACGTCCGCGCGGGATTGTATTTAGAAGTCATTAAACGGTGACGCGGATCAACAGGTACGGCACAGGGCGCGCCTAAATAGACATCGCCCAAACCTAACACCATATAACTGGCTTCAAATACAATATCTTTGACTTGCTCACGCGTATCTAAGCCATTGATACGTTGAATAAAATCGACATTGTTCGGCAACCAAGGTGCCTGTGCTTTAACGGTTTCGCGGTAACGCGTCACCGCATCTAGGGTTGCGGAGTCCTCAAACGCTAAAGGCAAATAGACGACACGCGTGGGCACACTTTCAATCAGTGTTAGCGTTTCTTCTAACGCCAATAATTGTTTAATGAGTTGTTGTTGATGCAGCACTCGACTGTCATAACGAATTTGCAGCGAACGCACGCCAGGGGACAATTCGTGAATACCGTTTATCGGTGTTTGTTTCAGGGCTTCCATTAACGCGTGAATGCGAAAACGTAAGCGCAAATCAAGAACGTTTTCGCCATATTCCAGCAGAATGTATTTGTCACCTGCTTGACGATAAGTGACCGCAGGGCGTTGCTCGTTCGCCGCTAAATAGGCCAAAATACAAGGGGATGTTGTAGTAGCTACAGGCTCTTTGTCTTTGGCTTTAAATAAACTACTAACAAACTGGCTAATACTGTGCCATGTACTGTGTGTTGCTTCTTTGATTTCAAAGGCACTTAGGCTAGTAATAGCTTGATCTTGTGCCTGTTCTAAGGCTAATGCTTGGTCAAAACTCAGGCGTTTAAAATAGATTTTATCACCCGGTTTAACTTGGCCGACTTTCCACAATTCAGCTTTGGCGATGGTGGCTAAACAGACAAAACCCCCTAAACTCGGGCCATCGCAGGTTAAAATAACAGGGGAATCACCGGTAAAATTAATACTGCCAATAGCATATTCACAATCATGAACATTTGAAGGATGTAAACCCGCTTCACCACCATCTAAACGTGCCCATGTCGGTTTAGCACCTACCAAGCGCACACCTAAACGATTGGAGTTGTAATGCACTTGCCACGGCGTGGCAAAATAGTCATCAACAAAAATTTCGGTAAAAAAGTCAGGCGCACCATGAGGACCATATAACACGCCAATATGCCACTCATTGCCATAATGGGGGATTAAGTCTTGGGGTGCAGGAGCGGCAGCGTAAATGGGTGCTGGTGTATTACAAGCCACCATAGCAGCAGAGCTGATTGCCAACATATCGCCTGTTCTTAACGTGCGTCCTGCATGACCGCCAAACTGACCTAAAGCAAAGGTCGATTTACTGCCTAAATAATCGGGTACATCGATACCATTACGCACAGCAATATAAGTACGACAGCCTGATGTTGCGCGGCCTAGCTTTAACACTTGTCCTGCTTTAATGCTGATGGGTGACCAAAAAGCGACATCTTCGCCATCTAAAGTGGCAGGTGTTGGTGCGCCCGTTAAGGCAATAACGGCATCACCATGAAAACGTAAAGTCGGTGCTTGAATGGTGCATTCAATGCCTGCCGCCGCTTCATGATTGCCGACAATACGATTGGCTAATTTAAAGGCGTAGTCATCCATTGCGCCTGAGGGCGGTACACCAATATCCCAATAACCAAAACGGCCAGTATCTTGGACGCTGGTATAAGTGCCTGCTTCTAAGACCTCAATTTGTCGAGGCACATAATTAAAACGTTCTAAAAATCGTGTGGTTAATTGCGCTTCGCTAAACGCTGGGCTGGCAATAATTTGCCGCAAATAATCGAGATTGGTGGCAATGCCATATAAGCGTGTTTGTGCTAAAGCAGTTTGTAATTTAGCCAAAGCTTCTGTGCGGTCTGCACCTGTGACTATCAGTTTGGCGAGCATTGGGTCGTAATAGGGCGAGACTTCGGTGCCTGTTGCTACCCAACCGTCTAAACGCACATCGTCAGGAAAGCTAACTTCGGTCAAGATGCCTGGTGAAGGCTGAAAGTTTTTAACAGGGTCTTCGGCATAAATCCGTACTTCAATGGCTGCGCCTTGCGGTGTTGGCAAGTTATCAAACGCTGGCGCACGGCCTTCAGCAGTTAAAATCATCCATTCGACGAGGTCGATACCAGTTACCGACTCAGTAATCGGATGCTCAACTTGCAAACGCGTATTGACTTCTAAAAAGTAAAATTCGTCACGCTTGGCATCGTAAATAAACTCTACTGTGCCAGCCGATTGATAGGCCACCGCTTTACCTAAACTCACCGCTGCTGCTAATAACGCGCTACGGGTGGCTTCAGGTAAATTAGGGGCTGGCGTTTCTTCAATCACTTTTTGATTACGCCGTTGCACCGAACAATCACGTTCGCCTAATGCCACCACATCGCCTAAACCGTTACCAAAAATCTGCACTTCGACATGACGCGCTTCATCAATAAAACGCTCTAAAAACACGCCACCATCATTAAAAAAGTTTTTACCTAAACGTTGTACCGACTCAAAAGCGGCTGCTAATTCATGCTCATTATTACAACGTGACAGACCAATACCACCACCGCCTGCGGTACTTTTAAGCATCACGGGATAGCCTAAGGCTTCGGCTGAGGTAATGGCTTCTTCTAAACAGGCTAATAAGTTCGTGCCTTTGGTCAGGGGCACACCTGCTTGCTCGGCAATTTCGCGGGAGGCGTGTTTTAAACCAAATTGACGCATTTGGGCGGGTGTAGGGCCAACAAAAATCAACCCTGCGGCGGCACATGCTTCGGCAAAATCCGCGTTTTCGGACAAAAAGCCGTAGCCAGGAATAATCGCTTGTGCGCCCACTTGCTGAGCAATGGCGATGATTTTATCGCCACACAAATAACTTTCACTCGGATTACTACCACCAATACACACCGCTTCATCGGCGACACTGACGTGCAAACTGTGTTTGTCGGCTTCGCTATAGACGGCAACGCTACGAATGCCCATTTTTTTTAAGGTTTTGGCAATCCGAACGGCTATTTCGCCACGATTGGCAATTAATACAGTGCTAAACATCTGCCAACTCCTAATTTTTATTGCGAGAGGC
>JBKJUH010000320.1:0-3364 GCA_046590075.1 Agitococcus sp. | reverse complement strand
TCAACCCAATAAATCTGTGTGCATACGCTAGCCCCCAAAGCAAGAGCGAGTAAATGCTTAAACAGTCTTAGCTTGAGCCACCGCATTGCCAATATAGTTAGCAGGTGTTAAGGCTCTTAATTCGGCTTTGGCAGATTCAGGTAAGCTTGCTAATGCCTCTGTTTCAATAAAGGCTTGAATGTCAGCAGCAGTAATCACTTTGCCACGGGTAAATGCTTTTAATTTTTCGTACGGTTCAGCAATGCCATAACGACGCATGACGGTTTGAATCGGTTCGGCCAATACTTCCCATGCACTGTCTAAGTCACCAGCAACACGTGCAGGATTGACTTCTAACTTGCCAATGCCTTTAAGCGCAGACTCATAAGCAATCATGCTGTGTGCCACACCAACACCCAAATTACGCAAGACGGTGGAGTCGGTTAAATCACGTTGCCAGCGCGAAATCGGTAACTTCTCACCTAAATGCGCCAAAATTGCATTCGCTAAACCTAAGTTGCCTTCGGAGTTTTCAAAATCAATGGGGTTGACTTTATGGGGCATGGTTGATGAGCCAACTTCGCCGTCTTTTAAGCGTTGTTTGAAATAACCCAGCGAGATATAACCCCAAACATCACGGTTAAAATCAATCAAAATGGTGTTAAAGCGTTTAATGCCATCAAACAATTCAGCAATATAATCGTGTGGCTCAATTTGAGTGGTGTAAGGGTTAAACTGTAATCCTAAATCTTGTACAAATTGTTGCGCGATACTTTGCCAATCTAATTCAGGATAAGCGGAGTAATGGGCGTTGTAGTTACCCACCGCGCCATTGATTTTACCCAATATTTCAACGGTTTCAATTTGCGTGATTTGCCGACCTAAACGATAAGCCACATTCGCCATTTCTTTACCCAGCGTGGTCGGCGAGGCGGTTTGACCGTGTGTGCGTGACAACATCGGCATATCGGCAAAGTTATGGGCTAATTGACGAATAGATTGATACACCGCGTTCATTTGTACTAACACAAGGTCACGACCTGCGTTGAGCATTAAACCGTGACTCAGGTTGTTAATGTCTTCGGAAGTGCAAGCAAAGTGAATGAACTCGTTGACCGCTTGTAGTTCAGGAATACTGGCGACTTTATCTTTGAGAAAATATTCAACCGCTTTGACATCGTGATTGGTGGTTCGTTCTTTGTGTTTAATCCACTCGGCATCAGTTTCGGAGAAGTTGTCTACTAAGTTGTTTAAAAACTCATTGGTGGCGGTAGAAAATTCAGGAACTTCTTTAATCTCAGGATGTTTGCTGAGTTGTTGCAACCAACGGACTTCAACAATGACACGGGCGCGAATGAGGCCAAACTCACTAAACCAAGGACGTAGGCTATCGGCTTTGCTGGCATAACGGCCATCAATAGGGGATAGGGCGGTGAGGGTGCTTAACATGACGCGCTCCAAAATGGCTCAAATTCTCAAAAACAGGGCTTACGCATCGCACCGCGATTAGCGCGGTTTGTGAACACGAAGCCGCAGTAAGCGGCTGAACTGTGAACAAATAAGCGATAACAGCGTAAGCCCTAAAAAAACGAATGATAAAGGATTCAACGGGTGACTGCATCTTTTGTGGTTGACTTTGTTCTTGAATCTATTGATAAAGGACGATTAGCGGTAAAGCACTATCAACAACAATAATCCCGAGAAAAAATCATGAACGGTTTTAAAGACTACGATAACTATGATGCGTTAGGTTTGGCGGAACTGGTCAAAACAGCTGAGGTGACGGCTGAGCAATTATTAGTCGAAGCCATCAATCGGCGGAATGAAGTCAATAGTCAGATTAACGCCATTATTTACAATATGGATGATTTAGCTTATGACACCATTAAAAAAGGCTTACCACAAGGCACTTTTGCAGGTGTGCCTTTTCTGATTAAAGATTTATTGGCTGCTTATGCTGGCGTACCGATGACCAGTGGCAGCCGCGCCTATAAAAACTATATCCCTGATTTTGATAGCGAAATGATGAAACGCTACAAAGCGACAGGTGTTGTCATCTTTGGTAAAACCAATACCCCAGAGTTCGGCATCATGGGCGTCACAGAGCCTGTGTTACATGGTATTACCCGTAATCCGTGGAATTTACAACGGACATCAGGCGGCTCAAGTGGGGGTTCTGCGGCAGCAGTCGCAGCGGGAATTGTACCGATGGCTTCGGGTGGTGATGGTGGCGGTTCCTTGCGAATTCCTGCATCGTGTTGTGGCTTGGTGGGTTTTAAAGCCTCGCGGGGACGTAATCCTCATGGCCCAGCAGTGACAGAACCGTGGTTTGGCCAAGTACAAGAAGGCGTCATTTCACGTTCGGTGCGTGATAGTGCAGCGATGCTGGATGCGACGCATGGCCGTGATGTCGGTTGTTTATATGATGCACCTGCCGTTGCTGAGACGTTTTTATCAGCCGTAAACAAAACACCTAAAAAACTGAAAATTGCCTACACCCATGAACCTTTGTTGCGTGATGGCACTATTGATAGTGAGTGTTTGCAAGGCTTGCAGGCAACGGTTCAGTTATTACGCGACTTAGGCCATGACGTAGTTGAGGACGTGCCGCCATTAGATAAGACAAAACTTGCTGAAGGTTATTTGCTGCGTATTGCTGCGGCTACTGCTGGAGAAGTGTTTGAGTCGGAGCGCATTTTAGGCCGTAAAATGTTAATCAATGATTTTGAAACCGAAACATGGTCAATAGCACGTTTAGGGCAGTCCTTTAATGCAGGTGATTTAGATAATGCCAATCGCCAACTGTATGCTCAAGCGCGACTCTTTGCCCAATGGATGCAGCAATATGATGTGTTTTTAACACCAACCTTGGCTGCGCCACCTGTGCCTTTTGGTGAGTTTCATTTAAAAGGTTTAGAAAAACTGCTATCGCCGATTGTTAAACGTCTTCCGCTTGGCCCCTTAGTGCATTTTTTGCCTGTGTTGGCACATTTAGCGGAGCAAAGTTTTAAATGGGTGGCTTCAACACCTGTGATGAACATTACGGGAAATCCATCGGTCTCATTGCCGTTGCATTGGACAAAAGATAACTTACCTGTGGGGATGATGTTTACTGCACGTTATGGTGATGAAGCGACATTGTTTAGTTTGGCTGGGCAATTAGAAAAAGCCTTGCCTTGGTTTAATAAACGCGCGGGGGTATTTGCGGGGGCGAAAGGATAGTTTTATCCTTATGTAAGTGTGAAAATATTTTGTTACGTGTTAAGGGCATAGGTATCTACACATCTTTTTTAGGTGGCATGAGACAAGATTATAGCGATGAAATTCCCCTCCTCGGAGGGGCTAGGGGTGGGTTTAATGGCACAAAAACCAGTGCTTTTTACTA
>JBKJUH010000279.1:0-6399 GCA_046590075.1 Agitococcus sp. | reverse complement strand
CAAAATCATCGAGTTACAAGGGGCACTAGCTAAGAAATCGCTTTTGACAATCGGCGCCATGAAACATCCCCGTGGAACACAATAAAAACTATCGAAAAATGAATTTTAATAGCTTTTTTATTTTATTAAAGATCAATCAGAAGTGTTCCCTGAATGTCGAGTGTAGCGTAATTTAATGGCCTACTCTAGCAAAATATCAAGCAACATCAACAGGTAAAATACGACACATAAAATCATCTAACGCCCTAAAATCAGGTTCACTCAACGCTTGCGCGGCCAAGGCGTAATAACTGCGTTTCGGCTTAATATCATACACAGAAGACACGTTTTTTAATGCCATTGCCGTATCTGATATTTTAGGTGCAAGCAGTTTTTTAATTTTTTGCGTGTCTTGCATAACTTCATCATTCAAAAAATCAGCCAAGCTCACGCGAGTTTCAACCCCGTAACGCACATAATGCTCAATCGTCATCAACTCTTTATAGTACGACTTTAAAGCACTATTTTTACTATCCAAGCTCAAATGCACCTCAGCTTTTTTATGATGCGCGCGCCAAGCCAACCATAATAAAACCGCCAAGTTTTCGGGGGCTAACTCGGCTTTGTCAAAACCAAAGACTACCTCGCGACTATTGCTTTTATGATACTTACCTAACTTAAACTGAATCGGATGAATAACCTTATTTTGCTCATCGTTAATGGCTTGTAAAATCTCACTAAAATGTAGCGTTTGATTTTCAAAACGCGCCATATTCACGTTGCTTTTTAAGCTAATCACAGGAAACTCGGTGAGCGACACAATATCATCCGCGCAAGGGCTTAAAGACAACGGTTTATTGTCTCGGTCAACTAACGATTCAGGTTGATAAGGGTAATAAAAATTACTGACCTTGTTTTCGAAGCCTTCTTTAAGCAACACATGAGACAAACGGTCTTGTGGCCGACCAAAAATATTCATCGCTTGGCCTAAGTAATAGCTCATGGTTTTACGACCACCCGCCAAACTGGCATGAATACGATATTGGTCAGGTAAAGGCTGCTTTTCCGACTCGTCTTCCTCTACAACGACGACAGGATCGCCTTTTTTACGTCTTGGCTTTTTGGGTTTGTCTGGCTGAGGCTGCTTTTTAGTGTAATCGCGAATGGTATTCATGACTGTGTCGGCGAGGTCATTAAAATCGTCTTCATTAAAAACATCATCTAACGCCACGCCGTTGCGTTTAACAGCTCGAATATCCCACTCTGGTACTGGCCATTGATTTTGTTGACACATTGCGTCAAACACCTTGCTATCAAGCAGTTTTTCTTGAATTTCTATCATGCCTTTAGCAGTGGTCACTACGGCTATTTTTTGGGCAATAAACGGGTCTTTAGCGCGCTTTGCTAAGGCATAAAACGTTTCGCTAATAATCGCGGGGCTCATGCCAGATACACACAATAAGACAGGAATAGGTGCTGTGTTGCTTATAGTTGTTGTCATTCACTGTGTCCTTAAAGAATAATTTGTCTAAATGTTAGGTTGATGCGCGGCTGTTTGACCTTTGCTTGCTTGGGTACGCTGTGTTGCCAATAATGTTGTGTAGCACCTTGCATAATTAAAACCGAACCGTGCGAGAGCAGTAACTCCACTTTTTCGAGGCGTTGGCGGTTTTTTTCGTGACGGCGTAATAAAAAACGCCGGCTTTCACCCAAATTAACCGAAGCAATTTTAGGGTTTTTGCCGAGTTCTGGTTCGTCATCGGTATGCCAAGAAATATGATCTTCGCCCGATCGATATAAATTTAATAGCACGCTGTTAAAGCGTTCTTGTGTTAATAGCTGTAATTGCTCACGTAGATAATCTAAGGCCGTGTTCCATGCCACAGGATGTAAAGTAATACCCGAATAAGTATACGGTTTATCGCTATCGCCATGCCAAGAAGAAAGACGCGGTAAAGCAATTTTTTTGCCGTACATAGCAATAGTATCTTGTCGCCATGGAATATTTTTCCATGCGACTGTGGCGTTATCTTCTAAATGAGTCGCTTGTCCATCAACGGTTTCCAATAAAAATGACAACGCTCGTTGAGCGATTTTAGGCGCAAAAAACTGCGGAAAATACCATAAGTCACCCTCTGGAATGGTAATTTTCCAGCCTTTAACATCGCCAAAATCTAAAGGTGCAATACCATAACCCTCAAGCGTAGGTAAAATTAATCCTTGCGGCAACGTAGCGTTAGTAAGAGTGTCGCCAAATAGATCCAACATATCAAATCCTTATAAAATGATTAGGCCGCATAATGAAAGATTTGAGCGTAACGAGTCGCCGAAGAGTTACGTTGTTGCTGCGTGTAAATATCAAAACCCTGTGCAGGGCAACTGTCCACTACATGATGAACATTGGCAACCTCAAACACACGGACAAACCGATTTTGAGAGGCATTACCCGAATAATAGTTTGGGCTACAGCAAACAAAAAAATTATGACCTTTACAGTTGGCTTTAATGAGCTGAGCCAAAATTTGTGTTTGAATGTGCTGCATATCCAAAACATTAGAAAAAATATGAATAGTCACGTCATTACGTGTTTGTATGTCGCTATCGTCTAAAGAAGCTAAAGGTTTTGCAATTGCTTTAATATCCGCATAACGACCCGCATTGTAGATAATCGCTTTTTCAAGGGCGACTGTTGATGGCTCAATCAAAACCAACTCATTGATTTGGCTGATAGTTGACAGTTTCATCGCTTGTTCATGTAAAACAAGACTACCAATACCTTGACCACATCCATAATCAATCACGCTGATATTTTCTTGATTAACCATTTTTGATTGCAATAACAACCCAAACAAAGACTCTAATTTTGCACGATGATAATCGCCATACAACGCCATGTAGGCCATCAGTTGGTGGTTGTTTTGACAAATCACCGTCCCACGGTCAAGACTATTTCGAATCTGTTGCTGTGTAAACCTAGACAATGCTTGAAAGTCCATGGTATTGGCAGAAATAACATCCCGAATACAGGTATTTACACGCATTGACGGCAGCATATCTTTTATCCTTTTTCCAAAAATTAACAAACAATTAACAAGACTAAGAGCGCAAAATTTGCCGCTAGACATGTAAAAATTGTGTGTGACCACACGGTAGAAAAAGAATATCAATAAGTTGTAGGGTGTTTTTGATTGGCAAATTTGCCGTTTTTACAAAACGTGTGCTGACGACGTCACTACCAATAATTGGCCAAGCATCGTTAATGCAAGAGGTGAGGCTTGATCAACATAACCATACTTCATGCTATGCCGACATTGAATTAACTGTTCTAACTCCGCTTCGCTAAAGTCTTGCACTAACAGTAACAACAGTTTCTTTAAGGTTTGATGAGGATGAATCTCTGAAAACTCATAATTGTGCCGAATTAACCCAGCGGTCACTTGCCGAAAAAGCAAATCATAATCACGCAAAAAACCATTAGGTTGCGCCATCAACCGTTGTTGCTGCTGTTTGTTGCGCGAAAACGCATGAAGTTGTTGGTGGGATAATGGCAAAGCACGCAAATAACCTTGCTGAGCCAATATAACTAATGAAGGTCTTGGCCATATACACATCACATTAAACTCCTAAGGGCGATTGTTGGCGAAATTTATACAAAGCTAACACCTGTGCAGTAACCAATTTGCCGCGAATTTCAAACTCATCAGACCAATCTTGTGCTTGTAAGGTTAGAATTGCGCGGGCAAGAGGTGCATCGTAAGCTAAGCATTTGTGTTGTGCATCGGACTCTCCATGTCCTGTAATTTCCCAAGACTCCACAATACTATCGCCTGTATCTTCATCAATAATCTCAATATCCACAACCGAACCAAGCCACACACGGTCTATAGGACGAAAACCCTCTTGAACCGTAAAAACGCGCGCTTTTTCTAGCACTTGTAATAAGCGTTTTAACTCACCATTTAAAAAGGCCTCCATTTGCTGCTGGCGATTAAACTCAGGATTATCGTGCCAACCATCGCCACTTAAATCATGTGCTATACGTCGTTGCTCGCAGACATCTAAATAACGTTTTTCGGTATCTTTAAGCAGTTGTTGCAAGCGTACAAAACCCGATTCAGTCACATGAATGGTTGTATTACGGGCATTAAGGTATGAGGACATCTTTATTTCCTTCCAATAAATTAAAAATTAAGCCGCACGCAGCCAAAGTGTTTCGGTATATAAATTAGAAAAGCGCTGCAATAGATAGGCGAGTTCATGAGTCGTTAATGGTATTTGTTCGACATTCGGGTCTATACCGTCACGGTCAGCACTGACCAATAATCGATTTGTGCCTAATTGACTGGGCGCAGAACACATCATCGTCGCGACTAAGCCACATTGGTTGTCATTACCAATATTGTCATCACAAATACGATGTAAAACGGAGGTAGGTAAATAATACGATTCACCTGCAAGACGGCGTTGTTGACCAAGGCTACGAAGACGACATTGGCCTTTGGTGAATTTATGACTCATGCACGTGGCTTGACGGGCAAAATACACATACTCCGTCGCGGAGATATTGCCATTTGCATCATCAACAAATGTTTCGCTTACTAACTGACCACATAGAACAGTCGAAGCAAACCCCCAACGATGATCGTGTATGTTTTCTTCACAAGGTGTATTGGGGAACCACACATGTAAACGAAGTTTCCAGCCATTTTCAGCTGCTAACACCACTTTTAGAAAGCCATTTCCATGATGATAAGAACGTGCGGCAATGACTGTTAACAACGGGGAACACGATAATATTTCATCAACCAAAGACAGTACACAAGCAGGAGAAAAAGTCTGCGCCATCCAAGCGGCCAAATCGACACTTGCATCTTCATGCTGCTGATAATATTTACTAATACTTTCAATAACAGCCGTAAATATAGGCGTATGTATAGCAGTCATCATTACCGTACTCGCAGTGTGATTTGGCGGTATAGGCAGTATGTGCTGAGAATACAGAAGGATTTATTTGCCAAATTTGCGCTTTACTTGGCAGTGTTAGTCGCAAATTTGCGTTTTATTGTGCAGTGATTTGTTTTGGCAGAATCACCAACCAAGTTAGCTGTATAAACAAGGTTGATGTATATGTACATTGCAATAGAAGGGATTAAAGGGGTTGGGAAATCGACATTACTGGACAGTCTATGCCAGCGTTTACGTGACGAAAAGGTTAAATTTTCGGTAGTCACGCCAACACGAGTTTTACCTTATGCCAGTGTTATTGAGTATTTCGCGCGTACCTTTCCGCGCTTACGGCAACTAGACTGGTTTTGCCAGCGTTTATATACCCATCGGGCAAATGGACATGCCAGAATCACCGATTGGTCACAGCCATTGATTTTAGGCGATCGTAGTATTTTAACCAGTCTTGTCACTCGTTGGCCTGATGAAAATAGTGTTATGCAATGGGAGTATATTCAACAGGTAAAGGCACGAGAGTCTTATATGCCTTGGCCAAATTGTGTTATTTATCTCCAAATGTCACTTCCTGCTATTTTATTGCGTTTAGCACAACGCTGCCGTGACTATGGCCAACAAGATGAATGCATAGAGAAACTGAGTTCAGCTATACAAGCTTACCAAACGCTGAAATATGTTGGAGAGTTTTTGGGAATTCCTGAGAATATGGATTGGCATGATGTCGACGCACAACTAAGTCCACAGGAGGTTTTAGAGTATGTGTATACATTAATTAAAAAGCAGTGTCCCGAAGCATGGGAAAATAAAACTGTTAATGATTTAGCCTTAGCTTGATCTGTAATTTTCGTATTATGATGCATGCGAAAACTCTAATTTTTTGATAAAAATCATCCATACTTAACATAACAATGATTATGCGATATATTATTTTAGCAGCTAAATAGTCTTTTTTGGCTAAGTTAAAATGTCTGTATTTTATGTTTTATCCAATAGTGACGTTCACTGCGGCTGAAATTCTTTGCTACTTTTCTGTTCTTTGTTTAAATGCGCCCAGAGTTTTAGCTTAGATACACAGGATGTAAACCATTGACCCCTTTCATTTTGCGATCATTGGTCATAAATACATCGCAATGTGTTTCTGCGGCCGTAGCGATGTGAATAGCATCAGGCAGTGCCGTCTTGTGTGCTGCTCGTATAGCTGCCGCTTTATCCAAAACATTCAGACTAATTGCCGTGAGTATGACAATTTCTGCATCAGCCAAGAACTCACGGTAAGTAATGGCTATGTCTGAACGCCCCAATTGATATGGACGGATCAACAATTCAGCAAGGGTTAATTCACTGGTGACAATTTGATAATCACCACTCATTGCGGCTTCAAATCGGTAGTTGTCAAACCAGTTGTCGCGTCAGTCGTTAATCATTGGACTACCTAAAAGCTGCCTAATGATTAACGAC
>JBKJUH010000253.1:0-7743 GCA_046590075.1 Agitococcus sp. | reverse complement strand
GCGATTCGCGATATTTAGCAATAGTACGTCGGGCAACCTCGATTCCTTCGTCTTTTAAGAGGTCGGCAATCTTATTATCGGACAGTGGTTTGCGTGGATCTTCTTGACTGACCAGCTTTTTAATCATCGCACGTATGGCGGTTGACGAGCATTCTCCGCCTGAGCTTGTACTCACATGACTCGAGAAAAAATATTTTAATTCAAACAGTCCGCGTGGGGTATGCATATATTTTTGGCTGGTCACGCGTGAGACGGTGGATTCGTGTAACTCTACTTCTTCGGCAACATCACGTAATACTAAGGCTTTCATGGCTTCTGGGCCTTTATCAAAAAAAGCACGTTGATGTTCGACAATACACGTGGCGACTTTTAATAAAGTTTCATGGCGGCTTTGTAGGCTTTTTAGAAACCAACGCGCTTCTTGTAGATGATCTTTTAGGTAGGTGTTGTCGGCACTGTTATCTGCTCGACGCACCATGGCTGCGTAAGTGTTATTAATGCGAAGTTTGGGTGCAGTATCAGGATTTAGCTCAACACGCCAACGGTCACGTTGTTTGGTGACAATGACATCGGGAACCACATAATTAGATTCACTGTTGCCAATATCGCCACCAGGGTAGGGGTTGAGTTGTTGAATTAAACCCACCGCTGCTAACAGTTGCGCTTCATTGAGTTTGGTTTTTTTGATGAGCGCGGCTTGGTCTTGGCTGCCTAATAATTCCAAATGTTCGGTAATAATCATCAGGGCATTAGCGCGATGATGGGTGGCTTCAGGCAGTTGTTTGAGTTGAATGAGTAAACATTCACGTAAGTTGCGTGCGGCAACGCCTGACGGTTCAAATTGTTGAAGACGATGTAAAACAGCAACCACTTCATCCAGTTCAATATCGGCATCAGGAAGAATGTTTTGTGCGGCTTCAAGAATTTCTTCAAGCTCTGCGGTTAAATAACCATTAGCATCGAGGCTGTCGATAATACAGACAGCAATGGTGCGGTCAGTTAGGGAAAAATGCGTTAAGTTGACTTGCCACAATAAATGGTCATACAGCGTTTCGGCAACGGTAGACCGAGACTCAAAACCTTCATCGTCTTCGTCTTGATGGCCTGAACTGCTGCTGCTACCTGTAAATACGTCGTCCCACGCACTATCCACAGGTAAGTCATCAGGCATAGCAGTGTTGGTGTTGATGTCTAAGGTGGCGGCGGCTTCGGTTTCGTAGTCGTCTTGTTGATGGTGGTCGGTGCTGGCTTCAGGGTTGTCTGCGGCAATAGATTGTGTGGCCGAGGCCAGTGTGTTGTGGTCGTCGTCACTGACTTCTAATAAGGGGTTGGAGTCTAAGGCATTTTGTATTTCTTGTTGTAGCTCAATGGTGGACAACTGCAACAAGCGAATGGCTTGTTGCAGTTGTGGGGTCATCGTTAGAGACTGACTCATTTGCACATTAAGCGATATTTTCATAACGATTGCTTATTTAAGATGAACTATTGGTAGGACTTACGCGGTTATCGCTTATTTGTTCACATTTCAGCCGCTTTAGGCGGCTTTATGTTCACAAAACGTGTTAATCGCGGTGCGATGCCTAAGTCCTGATTAGCCCAAAGTATATAACGCAATTCGTCATCTTGCTATGCAAAATTCAGGCCGTTTAATCAGTTAAAATTGTTGTTCGTCGGTAAGTTGCTACTACGGTCAGTGTTTAGAGTACGGTCAGTGTTTAGAGTACGGTCAGTGTTTAGAGAGAAAACTCCTCACCCAAATACACGGTACGCACCAGTTCATTGGCTAATACTTCTTCGGGCGTGCCCTCGGCAATCATTACGCCACTGTTAACAATATAGGCCTTTTCACAAATATCGAGTGTTTCGCGCACATGATGGTCGGTAATTAACACACCAATGCCACGATTTTTTAAGTGGCTAATAATACTTTTAATATCAGCAACGGAAATGGGGTCAACACCTGCAAAGGGTTCATCTAATAAGATAAAGGCAGGTTCGGTGGCCAGAGCCCGAGCAATTTCCACGCGCCGACGTTCACCACCCGATAAGCTCATGCCTAGGCTTTTACGAATATGAGGAATATGAAATTCTTCTAATAACGAGTTCATTTTATCCTCGCGTTGTTGCTTATTCAGGTCTTTGCGGGTTTCTAAAATGGCTAAAATGTTTTCTTCAACGGTGAGTTTACGAAAAATAGAGGCTTCTTGCGGCAAATAACCAATGCCTTGCCGCGCCCGACCGTGCATGGATAAAAAAGAAATGTCTTGGTCGTCTAAGATGATACGACCTTTATCCATCGGCACTAAACCAACAATCATATAAAAGCTGGTGGTTTTACCCGCACCATTAGGCCCTAATAAGCCGACAATTTGTGCTTTTTCGACGGTTAAACTCACGTCTTTAACCACGGCACGGCCTTTATAACTTTTGGCAAGGTTTTCTGCGCGTAAGGTCATGGTTGCTTGTCCAGAAGGGGTTTGTCCACGGCTGGCTTATCAAGCGGTGGTTTATCACCTAAGCGTTTGTTTTGACGGTTTTCTTTACTTGGCGGTGGAAACACTAATTGCACACGATTTTGTTTGTCACCTTTGGCTTCTATTTCGCCTAAATCTAGGTTGTAACTAATTTCATTGCTTTTAAAACTAGAGCCATCTTGTTGCAATTTAGCATTGATTTTTAAGGTGATAATGCCATCACGCGCTTGGTAGGTGACTTCTTCGGCTTCGGCAGTGGCCATGCCTTTGTCAGCAGCAGGGCGTTGTTGAAAGTGAGCAGGTTTGCCTTTGGCAACGCCCTTTAATACCGAGCCTTTGCTATCGGTGGTGATGGTTACTTCATCGGCGGTAATGCGTAAGCTACCTTGTTGAATGTCGATGTTGCCTCTATAAATGGCGATACCTGTTTTTTCATTAAAAGTGGCATTATCGGCTGAAATAGTAACAGGCTGCTCGCGGTCATTGGGCAATGCTAGTGCTGTCAATGGCAATAAACACAAGACAACCGTATTAATGTGGCGGTAGAACATAGGTTCCTCTTACTTGGGCGGTAAAGGTTAACGTGCTTTCTTTGAGGTTGGCACTCATGCCTAAACTGCTAATGTGTCCTTGGGGGGAGCGAATCATAACAGGTACTGCTGTAACCAATGTTTGCAATTCTTGGTTGGCATTCAGTGTTTCTGTTTCTAATGTTAAGTTTTGACCATTCAGACGTTGGCCTAATACATGCTGATTTAATTGTAAGTCACGGTTATTGTTTGCCGTCAGTGCTTGTTGCGCGGAGATTTTCCATGCTGCAACACCGTCTTTATATAAAATGACCATGGGTTTTGTAACAAGACTATTATCAGGGTGCGGATAATGGACTAAATGCTCAGCGGTTAAGGTATGGGTGACTTGGCCAAGCGCATTGGTTTGCGTGCCTTTAATACCAACAACATCGTAATCAGGTAAATGGCTGGTATCGGCATTGAGTAATGGGCTATCGGCTTGACCAAATCCGCCCCAATAATAGCCGACAGCTCCTAAGACCAATAAACCGCCTGCTAAACTCAGGGTATTGCGGATATCCATGAGTTAGTCCAAATAAGGGGCGAGGGCTTGGTCATACAAACCTTGTGCTTCTAACAATAAATCACAAATTTCGCGTACCGCACCACGACCACCTGTAGCCATAGTGACAAAGTCGGCATAACGACGACATTCTCGATGGGCATTAGCCACCGCTACGCCTAAACCTGCGGCACGAATCGCAGGTAAGTCAGGCCAATCATCACCCACATAAGCTATTTCTTCTAAGGGAATATTGACTTCAAGGCTCAAGGCTTTCATGGCTACTGCTTTGTCTTCGCGGCCTTGTAATAAATGCTGTATGCCTAAATTGGCGGCACGACGAGCAACCAGTTGCGTATTACGACCTGTAATAATGGCGACTTGAATGCCTGCTTGTTGCAGCATTTTAATGCCATGACCATCTTGGGTATCAAAGGTTTTTAGCTCTTGGCCATCTTCACTAAAATACAAACGACCATCGGTTAACACACCATCAACATCTAAGACTAATAAACGAATCAGACGTGCTTTTTCGGTAATACGAACGGCTTGCATCAGACGACTCCCGCTTTCAATAAATCGTGCATATTGAGTGCGCCAACAGGACGACGTGCTTCATCAACGACAATCACGCCATTAATTTTCTTTTCTTCCATTAAAGCCACCGCTTCGGCAGCCAATAATTGTGGGCGAATAGTTTTTGGCGTTTTGTTCATGACACTGGTGATGGTGGCGGTGCGGATGTCAATTTCTAAGTCGAGTGTACGGCGTAAATCACCATCGGTATAAATCCCTATCAGTTTACCGTCCGCGTTGACTACGGCAGTCATGCCTAAGCCTTTACGGGTGATTTCTAATAAAGCATCACGAATCAAGGTATTTTCGCCAACAACGGGCACGCCATCATCTTTGTGCATTAAATCGGAAACGCGTAATAATAATTTCCGCCCTAAAGACCCACCAGGATGAGACAGGGCAAAATCTTCTGCGGTAAAACCGCGTGAGGCCAATAAAGCAACGGCTAAAGCATCGCCTAAAACTAAAGTGGCAGTGGTGCTGGAGGTTGGTGCAAGTCCTAAAGGACAGGCTTCTTCACTTTTGCCAATTTCTAAACTGACATCGGCCAGTTGTGCCAAGCTCGAGTTGCCGTTAGCGGTAATGCTAATTAATTTAACGTGCATCCGTTTGATAACGGGCAAAATAGTCAGAATTTCGTGGGCTTCACCCGAGTTAGAAATAGCAATCACCACGTCATCGGCAGTAATCATGCCTAAATCACCATGACTGGCTTCGGCAGGATGGACAAAAAACGCAGGTGTACCTGTAGAGGCCAAAGTGGCAGCAATTTTATTGCCAATATGTCCCGACTTACCCATGCCCATGACCACAACACGGCCTTTAGCGGCCAGTATTAACTGACACGCCTGTTGAAAGTGGTCGTTAATATAGGGTTTGAGCGTATCAAGAGCCGCTTGTTCGGTGACAATCACTTGTTGTCCTGCCGCAATAAAATCAAACACTGACATAAGTAGCCATCCTTCAAGCGAGCTTTAGTTATAAAATCATTAAAACCGAGTAAGCCGCTAATTATGGCGAACAATTACCAATGATGGTAGAGCTTTGCGTCTGTCCTGACTTATAATCAATCGCGATTTACCGTTTGCTAGGAAAAATAACAGCATGTTAATGATTTTTAATACTGAAACACGCCAAAAAGAGCTTTTTCGTCCCTTACACGAAGGCCAAATACGCATGTATGTTTGTGGAATGACGGTTTATGACTACTGTCATATTGGTCATGCCCGTGTTTTAGTATCGTTTGATGTCATTACCCGTTATTTACGCGCACAGGGTTATCAAGTTGAATATGTGCGTAATATCACCGATATTGACGATAAAATCATTAAACGCGCTAATGAAAATGGCGAGTCTATTGAGGTATTAACAGCGCGTTACATTGCCGCCATGGACGAAGATGCTGCCGCTTTAGGGGTGATTAAACCCAATCAAGAGCCTAAAGCCACCGACTTTGTGCCTGAAATTGTCAACATGGTACAAACTTTAGTCGATAAAGGTTTCGCCTATCCTGCATCTAATGGTGATGTGTATTACGAAGTCAGTAAATTTGCCCGTTATGGCCGTTTGTCGCACAAAAACCTTGACGATTTGCAAGCAGGCGAACGAGTAGAAATTAACGACATTAAAAAGAATCCGATGGATTTTGTCTTGTGGAAGTCGGCTAAAGTCAATGAACCTGCTTGGCCGTCACCGTGGGGCTTGGGTCGTCCGGGTTGGCATATCGAATGTTCTGCAATGTCCACTTGTTGCTTAGGCAATCATTTTGATATTCATGGCGGTGGCGGTGATTTACAGTTTCCCCACCATGAAAATGAAATTGCTCAGTCCGAAGGCGCAACAGGCGAACACTACGTCAATACATGGATGCACGTCGGTTTTGTGCAAATTAATAACGAAAAAATGTCTAAGTCTTTAGATAATTTTTTTACTATTCGTGAAGTGTTAAAACTGTTTGCGCCCGAAGTGTTACGTTATTTTATTATTGCCAGTCATTATCGTAGCCCGTTAAATTTTTCTGATGAAGCCTTACAGCAATCTAAAAATGCCTTAGAGCGGTTTTATCACACCCTAAAAGGTTTGCCGATTGTTGAAGCTCAAGGTGGTGATGAGTTTATCAGTCGTTTTAATGACGCGATGAATGATGATTTTAATACCCCCGAAGCGATGGCAGTGTTATATGAATTAGCGCGAGAAGTGAATCGTGCCGATAAAGCAGGTGAAACAGAAATTGCGGCAGGCTTAGCAGGGCGGTTACGTGAATTAGGGTCGGTTTTAGGTTTATTACAAGATAATCCTGAAAAGTTTTTACAAGGTTTTGCTGAAGATGGTTTGAGTGATGCTGAGATAGAAGCGCAAATTCAAGCACGTCAAAATGCTAAAGCAGCCAAAGATTTTGCAGGTGCAGATAACATCCGCGCCAGTTTATTAGCACAAGGCATTGTTTTGGAAGATAGTCGGCAGGGAACGACGTGGCGTAGGGGCTAGTTGTTGCGCTCTGGCTGCAACACTTTTCTCAGACATAAAATCCCTGTTGTTTGAGTTGGGGTATTGAGGTCATGCTACACTTTACCCCCATCATCTCGTCATATATAGAGTCATTTGTGATGACAGATATTTTTGTAAATCCTTTTACGGACTTTGGCTTTAAGTGGTTGTTTGGCACAGAGCCTAACAAAGCATTGTTAGTGAGTTTTTTAAATACCTTATTGCCTGCCAAACATCAAATTCAAGATTTACAGTACACCAAAAACGAATATCAAGGGTATAGTGCTTTAGACCGCAAAGCGATTTTTGACTTAAATTGTATCAGCACTACAGGCGAGCGTTTTGTCGTTGAATTGCAAAAAGCCAAACAAAATTATTTTAAAGATAGAAGTGTCTATTACGCTACTTTTCCCATTCAAGAGCAAGCCATTAGAGGGGATTGGGATTTTAAATTAGCGGCCGTTTATACGGTTGGTATTTTAGACTTTATGTTTGATGAAGATATTAAAAAACACGACACGGATGTTGTGCATTTGATTCAGCTTAAAAACCAACATCACCAAGTTTTTTACGATAAATTGACGTTTATTTATATCACCTTGCCGCAATTTAAAAAGAGCTTGAATGAGCTACACAGCATTCAAGATAAGTGGTTTTATGCGTTTCGGCATTTAGCAGAATTGGATGAGATTCCCTCTGTTTTACAAGAGTCGGTTTTTTTACAGTTATTTGAAGCGGCCAAAATCGCCAAGTTTAGTTCTGTAGAACGTCAAGCTTATGAAGATAGTTTGAAATATTACCGTGACCTTAAAAATGTGACCGATACGGCAAGGGATGAAGGATTTGAGGAGGGCGTTTCTCAAGGCATTGAAAAAGGGTTAGCACAAGGTATTGAAAAGGGTTTGGCTCAGGGTATAGAAAAAGGTTTAAAAACAGCAGCTTTGGCGATGTATAAACAGGGACTAGCGTTGGAGTTTATTGCTAATGCCTTACAAGTTGAGATGGATAGACTAAAATCGTGGTTGCCGTAGGCTGTAGCTTTTGCTAGATAAGGTTTTTGGGTGAGATGGATTGACGAAGGAATTCCATTTGTAAGTAAAATACTTTCCCGAATCTTATTACAGGATAAACG
>JBKJUH010000246.1:0-8569 GCA_046590075.1 Agitococcus sp. | reverse complement strand
TTTATAGCAAAATGCCCCCTTGACAGCAAGTGTAGATGTGCAAAACACCGCTTTTATTTTGTTTGTTTGACAAAAAAGTGGTGTAAATGCTGTAAGTGTTGTTTTATCGCAACAATACCTTTTCTATAAACTTGTGTAGTGGGCTTTTGAAGGGTGGAGCTAAAAAGCGCATCGACCAAAATTTCGGCTTCATCAAAACCGAGCGCGCATTTGACATCGCCATAAAACCTTCACGGCCATGATATTTACCCATGCCCGAATGGCCGACACCGCCAAAGGGTAAGTCTTCTTCAGCAACGTGAGTAATGACATCGTTGACAGAAAATCCGCCTGATTGCGTGTTGCGCAGTACAAAGTCAGCACGACGTTCATCATAGTCAAAATAATAAAGCGCGAGCGGGCTTGGGCGTTGATTGATGTAGTCCAACGCTTCTTCTATTTGCTCATACTCCATGACCATCATGACAGGGCCAAAAATTTCGTTTTTGGCAATTTGCATGGTTTGTTTAATGTTAGCTACCAGTATGACGGGCATTTTGCGCGTATTAACAAACAATTCATTGGCAGGATTGATTTCAAATAACTCCGCACCCTGATCAATCGCATCATCCAAGTAACCTTTAATCCGTTGGTACTGTTTATTATTGACAATGCTGGTGTAATCGGGGTTGTTGAGCATGGTTGGGTACATTTTGGCAATGACACTGCGCATGGCTGCCACAAACGCGGTGGTTTTACCTGTGGGCACAAATACATAATCAGGCGCAACACAGGTTTGGCCTGCGTTCCAACCTTTGCCGAGTGCGATACGTTCGGCTGCCTCTTTCATAGGAACGGATTCATGAATAATTGCAGGTGACTTACCGCCCAGCTCTAATAGTACAGGGGTTAAGTTTTCAGCAGCAGCGGCCATTACTGTGCGTCCAACATTGGTTGAGCCAGTAAACGTCAGTTGATTAAAAGGCAAACGGCTAAAAGCGTCTGATACAATGCCACCGCCCGTAATAACAGCCACTTGGTCTTCGCTAAAGGCTTCAGCTAATGCACGTTTGAGTGTGGCGCCTGTTTTTGGTGTGAAGCTAGACATTTTAATCATGGCGCGATTGCCCGCAGCTAAGGCGCAAATTAATGGGCTAATAGCCAGTAGCAACGGATAATTCCAAGGAGTGATAATGCCAACGACACCCAGCGGTTGATATTGAACCCATGCCTTTGCTGGTAAATGCGTTGGATTCACGTGGCGTTTGTCGGGTTGCATCCATATGCGTAAGTTTTTACTGTAATACTTGATATTATCAAGACTGGTGAGAATTTCAGCAAACTTTGTTTCGTGGTGAGAGCGGTGGCCGAAGTCCTCAGCAATAGCAATAGCGATTTGATCTTGATACTTAACCAATACATTTTTGAGGTTATCAAGTAAAGCTAAACGCTCAACGGCTGTTGTAGAAGGTCTTAACCGAAATGCCATTTTTTGGGCATCAAAAATGCGCTGCATATCAGCAACTTCAGGATGGTCTGTGCGGAGCGGAGAAACGCTGGCAGTCATGTGTAGCCTCTCGGTATTACAGGGCTTAGGCAACATGGAGTGCTATTCGAATGCAAACAACAGATAGAATAGCAACAGGTTGCGTAAGTTTAAGGTTGTCAATGTAAAGGCACTGTGCCTTTAGGGTAAAATAATAATAGGACTTTAGTCCTAATTTGCAAAACTATTGTAGTTTTAGAGTATTTGCTCTAATCTGTCAAATCAAAATTGAGTTTTTCTGCTAAACGGTAAAATAAAAGAGGGTGCAGCATTGAAGACACGAGATCGCATACTTATGAGGAGTTTGGAGTTGTTTAATGATGTGGGTGAGCGCACAGTGACAACGAATCACATAGCAGCCGCGTTAAATATCAGTCCAGGAAATTTGTATTATCACTTCCGTAGTAAAGAAGACATTATTTATGAAATATTTTTAGCTTATGAAAGTAGCATGATTCAAGCGCTGAGCGTGCCTGAAAATCATACGATTACCTATGGTGAAAAAATAGGCTATTTTGAGTCTATATTTCATCAATTATGGGATTATCGCTTTTTGCATCGGGATTTAGGGCACTTACTAGAGGAAAGTCCTCGATTGCGCGCTTCATATCGACAGTTTACGTCTAATGTGATGGCGCAAGCGAATGTGGTTTACAATGCTCTACGCCAAGCACAGCTAATTAAAGCATCTGAGCAAGATGTTCAAGCCATGATTGTCAATATTTGGATATTAACCACCAGTTGGGCATCGTTTGTTGTCAGTAGTGGTTTTTTTGGTGCAGAAGTGGTGTTAAGCCAAAGCTTATTACGACGAGGCATTTATCAAATAATTTGCTTAGAAGCACCCTATCTTCAAGGTGAGGCACTGGAGCGCTTACCTGACTTATTGAAGCAGTATGGTAGCTAAGTCATAAAACGCAACAATAACTGGACAGAGTTTAATGTGTGTACGTTTAAGCGATTGAAGTTTTTTAAGTTATCCAGTATAAGTTTTCTATGGTGCGTCTTTACGTCTTTTGGTGCTATGGGTATTTTTTTATATAGCAAGACGTGGCGCAATAGCAAAAACAATTGAGGGTTTATAACAATGCATAACTGGGAGCATTACGGCCGTTTACCCGCCTATTTATTAATGGCGACTTTAGTGGCTTCGTGTGGTGGGGGTGACGGTGATACATTAATTGGTCAGTCTTCAGATAAAATCGAACTTGCATCTGGAGCGAGTACTATCGTGGCTCCCATCAGTGGAGCTGTCGATATCTCTTTTCATGCGAGTCATGATGGTGCTCCTGTAAAGCAGCAATTAGTGACGGTTAGCATTATCTCGGGCGAGGCTGGACTTTTAGATGGCGCGTCTGGTGTGGTAAAGGTGCTGCAGTTACAGACGGATAATAGTGGTAACGCATCGTTTAAATTAAGAGGATTGGCAACAAGCAGTGTTGGACAAATACTGATTTCCTATGTAGATAGTAATAATTTGAAAACGTCAAAGGTTATCTCATACCAAGTAGGGAGTAATTTAAACCTTGTTTATGATCTTTCTTTGGCACCAGTGGTTGGCAGTGATAATACGATTGCGACCGTAGGTGCTGATTCTTTAGTGAATATAGTCGCGACATTAAAAAATAAGCTCAATCTTCCAATTGCCAATCAAACGGTGAGTTTTACAACGTCAATTGGCACGTTAGCGAGTGCTGTAGCAACCACTAATGCGCTTGGGCAGGCGGTGGTGCAGCTCAGTGGTGTAGGCGCAAATGCGGGGATTGGCATTGTTAACGTCGCTTTTACGGATGCTGATGGTAATCAAGCAGCGAACAAAATGTCTGTTGAGGTCGTCAATGACTTTACGGTGCAATTAAGTGTTGCTAATAATAATGTTTTAACGGGCACATCAGATATTCCTCTGAATGCATTTATATTGGATGCAACAGGAACTACTGTTTCATCTGCTGCTGATGTGAAGGCGCGTTTTGAAATAGTGTCTGGTGGCGGTTCAATATCGAATATATCAGGATTACAGGATGGTATTGTTACTGCCAAGTATACCTTGCCAAAAGATGCTAAAAATCAGACAGTTAAATTGCGTGTCGTATTATCTGGCACGGGTATTAGTACAACAAACGCGCCTGAAGCTCTAATCGACTTAAATTTGTCAGGCACCCAAGTTGCTATCACTAGCAGTAAGGTTAACGTTTCAGAGGGTGAAACCGTTGACTTGAACTTATCGTTGAAAAATGGTCAGGGAGTCGGATTGTCGGGTCAGCAATTGAACCTAACGGGTTCTGGTTTGGTTTTTTCTGCACCTTCGGTTATTACTGGCGCAGATGGTAGTGCCAAAATATCTGCGGTAGTGGCAACTAACGGTTCAAATTCTGCGACAGCAACCGTTGCTGTCGCTAATGCAAATATGAATGTTGGGGCAATGAGTATTAGTTTGGCAGTTTCTCAACTTAGTTTTGATATTCAAACACCAACTAATGCACCGTTGCCAATTAATGTGCCTCACACGATGACGGTTAGCTTGAAAGATGCTACTGCTGTTGATGGGCGTAAAGTGAAAGTTTCTTCGACCTTAGGTGTTTTAGATGGTAATGCAAATGCAGCAGTTACCACACTAACAATTGTTGATCCAACACCTACAGATAGCGTATTTTCGGGTACGGCAGTCTTTACCTTAAACGCGCCTTTTCCTGGCGAGGCTTTGGTTCAGGCAGTAGCACAAACAGCAGTTGGAGCAGCGAGTCCCTTCGCTTTAGAGACTGCAAAATTTGTGAGTTTGGTTTCTACAACACCAAGCAAGTTGACGATTCAAGCAGCAAAAACAAACTTAACAGCCAGTGAGTCAACCGTTTTAACCGCTAAGGTTTTGGATGATAAAGACAATCCTGTTGCGGGTGTTGAGGTTGGCTTTAGGCGGGATAAAGACCCATCTAATGGATCACTGTCTGATGCGCTAGTCACTACCGATAACAATGGTATAGCAAAGGTTACCTTTACCGCAGGTGCTATTACGACGGCTTTTAATGCAATTGAAATTAGCTCTACTTTGGCGTCTAATCCGACAAATATTGCGCCATCCGTACAACAACTGACCGTTGGTGGGCAGGCGCTATTTGTTTCAATCGGTACAGGTAATGTGATTGGGGAGCTTGGAAGTGCAGCATCGACAACATATGTCTTGCCACATCAAGTCATTGTAACGGACTCAACAGGGGCGCCTAGCATTAATAAGGACGTGACCTTGTCTATTATCCCATTAGCCTATTATAAGGGCGTGTATGCACTGCCATTAATTGGCAGCTCATGGGTTGCTAATCGGTATGCTTCTTGCGTGAATGAAGATGCTAACCAAAACGGTATCACTGAGTTACTCGAAAACAATGGCGTGGGTAGTAATGTTTTTGGATCTGCCGATGTGGTGGATAATAAAGACGGCTTGTTGTGGCCAGGCTCCCCCGTTACGTTGAGCGCAAAAACGGTGCGTACGGATGTGAATGGTGTTGCAACGTTTGATGTGATTTATGGTAAGAGTTATGCTAATTGGTTATTGGTGAAGTTAATTGCAACTACCCCTGTCGGTGGCAGTGAAACGAAGGCTGAGCGCACGTTCACAACCGTTGCAAGTACACCTGATTTAAGAACCACGAACTCACCTCCTGGTGGTATCGTCAGTCCGTTTGGTTCGGTGCAATCGTCAGATATTAAGACGTTTACCGACCCTTCTACAGGCGTCACAAGTTTCGTAACGGATGAATCTGGTTTTCCGTGTACTTATCGTTACTTTCCTGCGCAGTAAGTTGTTAGTGGCTGCAGACTGTAGAGCTTATGGTCTGTAGCTCTCAATAAAAAGCCCCCGATAATTCGGGGGCTTTTTATTGAAGTGTAAAAACTATAGAGATAGTTTGAGTCCAGCACTTATCGCGGTGTAATGGCTATTGTATTGCACATAATCTATATTTAATCGTATGTTGGAGTGGACTTGAAAGTCTAGGCCAGCACCAAACGCAACGTCATGCTCAAAGCCAGAAATGTTAGCGGAGGACGCGGTGGGATTGCTAGATTCAACGGATTTGTCTACGTAACTACCACCAACCAATGCATAAAGACTGGCAGCATTATTAAGACTGATTTGAGGTCTAACAAATACACCGTAAAAGCTCTCTAGTTTGACATTGTAATCAACATTGCTAAAGCTAACCGTATCAGAGCTGACGCCAGTACCTGCATGTACTTCTACCGCAAAATAAGGGTTAAGTTCTGTGCCGCCACGCAAACGTAAAGCTTGTGGTTTGGCTTCGCCGTTGTTGAATTCTAATTTCCCCATTTGGTAGTCAATACCTATATACGGTTTTTCGACAGCTAAAACGAGAGGGCTGCTAAGTGCTGCGATTAAAGCAACAGTGAGACGTTTCATTGTTGTTCCTACATGTTGTAAAAAAAATAGTTCCAAGGTATGCCGATAATTTGCAAAATACCGTTTGTTGTCAAGGTGCAAGTAGACTAAAAGTGCATTAAAGGCAAAATTGATGCTCGAAATTGCACAATTTCATATAAACCTAAAAAAGTTATGCGACAGAGTGCTAAATTTATACCGAGTTAGATGGTACGCTAGATAATAAGAAAATGACATTTATTGAGCCAATTTTTATGACCACTCCTGTTAATACCACGGCTAGACTTCTCATTACCTGTCCCGATAAGTCAGGCATTGTCAGTGCGGTCTCAAATTTCTTATATAATCATGGCGCAAATATTACGGCTCTTGACCAACACTCCACCGCGCCAGAGGGTGGCACCTATTTTATGCGTTTGGAGTTTCAAACACCGCATTTAGATTTGTCTCGCCAAGTATTAGCACAAACATTTGCCGAAGCGGTGGGTAAACGCTATCAAATGGATTGGCATTTGAGTTATGCCGCCGACCGCAAAAAAGTAGCCGTCTTAGTGTCTAAATATGACCATGCCTTATTAGAGCTGTTATGGCGTTGGTCGCGTGGTGGCTTGCCGTGTGAAATTATTGCCGTTATTAGTAACCATGAAGATTTAAGAGAAGCAGTGGAAGGCTTCAAAGTGCCTTTTCATGTGGTGAAAGTAACTAGAGACAATAAAGTTGAAGCGGAAGCACAAGTTCAAGCACTACTTGAGGGCTGTGATTTAGTGGTGTTAGCACGTTATATGCAAATTTTGAGTGCCGATTTTGTTCAGCACTGGCCACATAAAATTATCAATATTCATCATTCGTTTTTGCCTGCGTTTGTGGGCGCAAACCCATATCAACAAGCTTTTGATAAAGGCGTGAAGCTGATTGGTGCAACCGCACATTATGTGACCGCCGATTTAGACCAAGGGCCGATTATCGAGCAAGCCGTTGAACGTGTTTCTCATGGTGATGATGTTGAGACACTGAGAGAGTTAGGTGAAGATGTAGAGCGTAATGTCTTGGCGCGTGCTGTACGTTGGCATTTAGAAGACCGTGTCATTGTGCATGGTAATAAAACGATTGTGTTTTCTTAATGACTCAGACTCTCAATCAACGTTTAGGCATTCTACTGACGCTGTATATTGCACAGGGATTACCGACAGGTATCTTTAGCCAAGCCTTGCCTGCTATTTTGCGCAGTTACAATGTTTCCTTAACGGTGATTGGTTTCAGTGGCTTGTTAGCCATACCGTGGGCATTAAAGTTTTTATGGTCGCCTTATGTCGATAAATATCACTCAACACACATGGGGCGTTCGCGGTCATGGATTTTACCCATGCAGGCTTTGGCGGTTTTACTATTAATCGTTATTGCGTTTTTTAATCCTTATGACTTGGCGACTACCCAAGGTGTGTACTCTCTTTTTGCGCTGATGTTTTTGTTGAATCTTTTTGCCGCCACCCAAGATATTGCTACCGATGCCTTAGCAGTACGCTCACTCAGTTATGAGGAGCGTTCGTATGGTAATAGTGTACAAGTGGGTGGTTATCGTTTGGGTTTGATTGTCGGTGGCGGTTTATTATTGTATTTAGTAGATGTTTGGGATTGGCAGTTATCTTTTTTGTTGATGGCCTCGTTGTTAGTTTTGATGAGTGTACCCATTCTCTTATATCGCGAACCTGTGGTGGAAGTGTCGCCCTCGGAAGTGCATTTAAGTTATCAACAGGTCTTTAAGTCGTTTACTTCGACGCCTGCTTTTAAAGCGTGGTTTTGGGTGTTAGTGACCTATAAAGTGGGTGATGGCTTGGGCTCGGCGATGGTTAAACCCATGTTGGTGGATATGGGCTTCAAACTCCAGCAAATAGGCCTATTTGTCAGTGTTTTAGGTTCGGTAGCTACTTTGCTAGGTGCAGTGTTAGGCGGCCTGTTAACGCGCTCGCTTGGCCGTTATCAGGCAATGCTTGGCTTTGGTTTATTACAAGCGTTTGGGTTGGCTAGTTACGCCATTTTATCTTGGCAGTGGCATAATACTGGTCAAGTAAACAATCTACTGGTGTACACCATAAATGCCTTTGACCACTTTGCTGGGGGTTTAGCAACAGTCGCTTTACTGTCGGCGGTAATGGATCAATGTCGGCGTGACCATGCAGGAACTGACTTTACGCTGCAAGTCAGTATTTTGGCAATTTTTGGTGGCTCTGCGGGGCTGCTTGCAGGCGTAGTGGCTGACTTAATCGGTTATACTGCTTATTATCTGTTGTCTGCGGCGATTGCTGTATTGTTATTGTGGCCTGTTGTGCGTTGGGGGTGTTGGTTAAGAAGGTAGGTCAATCAATTAGGGCTGTTAAGTGCCTCCCTTTGATTAAAGCTATGTCGCTGTTAGCAGTTGAAGTCGTTTTTCTCCCTCTCCTAGCGGGCTAGCGTATGCACACAAGTTTTTGTATAAACACTAAATGAGGATATGAGCATGAAATTCCCCTCCTCGGAGGGGCTAGGGGTGGGTTTAATGGCACAAAAACCAGTGCTTTTTACTACTAACACACCCCTAACCCCTCTCAAGAGGGGAATTTAACTCTGTTTATTGACTCATTCATCACTCAAAAGATGTGTGCATACGCTAGCCC
>JBKJUH010000157.1:0-7587 GCA_046590075.1 Agitococcus sp. | reverse complement strand
TGCTGGGTTACGCCTTGCTGCTGATATCCGCGGGCCTGACGTTGTGGTCCATGGTCCAATATTTGCGGGCTGCCTGGCCGCATCTGAAGACCGACGTGGAAAAGAAATAAACTTTTTTGAATCAAGGGGTTGACGCGGCATCTGGATTCTATAGAATGCGCCTCACCAAGACGCGGGAATAGCTCAGTTGGTAGAGCACGCCCTTGCCAAGGTCGGGGTCGCGAGTTCGAGTCTCGTTTCCCGCTCCATGTTTTAAAAGCCGACTTTTTAGTCGGCTTTTTGCTTTTATGATCTGGACTTACGCATTTCATCGAACACGCGCGTTTTGTGAACTAAAAATCGTTGGAAACGATTGTTTAGTGAGTAAATAAGCGATAACCGCGTAAGTCCTAATGGGGTTTTTGTTGTCGCGCACGGACATTGCTTGTGTTTAGTAGTGGATGGACGCTACCATTATCGGCTTTCAAGCACAGAGGAGAGTACAGTCATGATTACGGGCAGTTTGGTCGCGTTAGTAACCCCCATGCACACGAATGGTGACATTGACTGGTCTGCGCTGAAGTCATTAGTCGAGTGGCACGTTGCTGAGGGTACACATGGTATTGTTGCTGTTGGCACAACAGGCGAGTCGGCAACCTTAACTGTCGATGAGCATTGTGCCGTTATTAAAGCCGTTGTCGAGACTGTTAATGGCCGTATTCCTGTGATTGCAGGTACAGGCGCAAATTCCACTCGTGAAGCCATTGAACTCACGCAATTAGCGAAAGAAGCGGGCGCAGATGCCTGTTTGTTAGTGACTCCTTATTATAATAAACCGACTCAAGAAGGTTTATATCAGCATTACAAAGCCGTTGCCGAAGCGGTTACTATTCCGCAAATTTTATACAACGTACCTGGCCGCACAGGTGTTGATTTATTAAATTCAACTGTTGCTCGTTTAGCAGGTATGCCTAATATTGTTGGCATTAAAGATGCCACAGGAAACTTAGAGCGTGGCCAAGAACTATTAACCTTAGTTGGCGACAAAATGGCAGTTTATTCGGGCGATGATGCCACTGCCTATCAATTAATGTTGATGGGTGGCAAAGGTAATATTTCGGTAACGGCCAATGTCGCACCTAAAGCCATGAGCGCGGTTTGTGAAGCCGCATTAGCAGGCAACGCCGAGTTAGCAGAAGCATTAAATGCGCCATTAACGGCACTGCATAACGATTTATTTATCGAATCGAACCCCATCCCTGTAAAATGGGCTCTAGTACAAATGGGTCGCATGGAAAATGGTATTCGCTTACCATTAACGCCTTTGGCTGAAAATTGTCACAGTATTGTTCGCCAAGCCTTACACCAGGTAGGATTATAATATGCGGATTTTTCCCGTGTTGTTGGCAGTCGTGTCAGTGGGTGGTTGCGGCTTACTGCCTGACCGCTCCTTGGAGTATCAACAAGCCCAAACTACCGCCCCTTTGGTGTTACCCGCAGGTGATATTCGCAGTATTAAACCGTTGTATGCCATTCCTTCTGTCACCACACCTCCCGAACAAACGGTAGTTTTGGTCGAAGGTAAAGGTCGTAAACAACGCTTTGTTGCGCCCACACCCAAACCGTTATTAGTTGCAAATCCGTCGGCTGAATTGAAAACGACACCAGCGATTATGGTTGCCGCAAAACCGCAAATTGTCGGTGATGGTAATGGTCATCCTGTCTTACAAAGTAAGGGTGATATTTTGCAGGCTTGGGATACACTCAATATCGCATTATCCGCGGCGAATATTAAAGTGACTGATAAAAATCAGAGCTTAGGTTTGTATTTTATTGAATTAAGCAATGATGGAAAAAAAGCGGGTTATCAGCTTAAAGTGATTCGTACCAGTAATGATAATGTCATTTCTCTGCAAAAAGACGATGACACCTTGGTTGACGCTGAGTTAAGTCAGCAGACATTTGAACGCTTATTAAGTCATTGGCCACGCTAAAAATAATTTGACAGGCAACATCAAGCCCTATTTTTCAGTTGACCCTATTTCCAGTTGAGAAGTGCTATGGAAAAACGTGAGTTGTTGTACACAGGTAAGGCAAAATCGGTTTATACCACCGATGAGTCTGATTATTTGATTCTCGTCTTCCGTGATGACACGTCAGCTTTTGATGGCAAAAGAATAGAGCAGTTAGCGCGTAAAGGCCGAGTAAATAACGTCTTTAACGCTTTTATCATGCAAAAATTGGCCGAAGCAGGCATTGAAACGCATTTTGAGCGTTTATTAAACCAAAATGAAGTGGTGGTTAAAAAGCTAGAGATGATTCCTGTAGAGTGTGTCGTGCGTAACTTTGCTGCGGGTAGTTTAGTGCGTCGTTTGGGTGTGACTGAAGGTTTAGCATTGAACCCTCCGACCTTTGAATTGTTCTTAAAGAACGATGCGCTAGGCGACCCAATGGTCAACGAATCACACGCTAAGTCGTTTGGTTGGGCAACAGAAGCGCAATTGACACGCATGAAAGAGTTGTCGTTTGCAGTAAATACTGTTTTGACGAAGTTATTTTCTGACGGCAATATGTTGTTGGTCGATTTTAAGTTAGAGTTTGGTGTCTTCCATGACCGTATTATTTTGGGTGATGAGTTCTCGCCTGATGGTTGCCGGTTGTGGGATAAAGACACGCGTAAAAAGCTTGATAAAGATCGGTTTCGTCAGGGCTTAGGCGATGTGGTAGAGGCTTATGAAGAAGTCGGCCAGCGTTTAGGCATTAATTTTGAGTAAGGGAGTAAAGTGAACATGAAAAATGTCTTAAAATTTTTGTTAGTGACAGGATTGGTAACCAGTTTAAGCGGTTGCTTCTTAACAAAAGTTGTAACTACACCTATGCGCATTGTCGGTGTGACGGCGAGTGTTGTTGGTGCAGTAGTTTCTATTGTGCCTGTTGTGGGTAATAAAGTGGATGCCAGTTTAGAAAGTGCAGATGCCGCGATTGATAAAGCTGCAGATACGGTTGACACGGCAGTGCCTTTATAAAAACTTGTTTTATCCCTTGAGTTTTTAACGCGAAATCGTTATATTTCGCGGCCTTACGGAGAGGTGGCAGAGCGGTTGAATGTACCTGACTCGAAATCAGGCGTAGGTGTAAGCCTACCGAGGGTTCGAATCCCTCCCTCTCCGCCATATTCAGTTCCAGTACGAACATTGTTATCCAAGAAAGCCTGTAGCCCCAACGGTTACGGGCTTTTTTATTGTCCAGTATGTTCACAATAAGTACATGAATTTACCCAAATGATTCAAGGGTTCGACGGCTTTTTTTATCAAGGTCTGCCGTTGTCGGGGCAAGTAATTATAGTGAACCCCGAAGTCTAGACAATTCATAGACTTAAAAAAGAAGCATTAATCTTCGTTTTTCATAGCGGAAATTAACACAATTTTCTGCTTGTCAATAATGCAAAATATACACATATCATTTCTAATCGGGGTTTATTTAGCACTTATAACTTAATTTCATTTATTTTTTGGAAAATGCTGTGATCTGGTTCTCTTTATTTTGTTATTTTTAAGGCTACTTTGGCGGAGTATTTAAAAATTATAATGCTGTATTAGGAGAGGTGCTATGTACCAAGAAAAACCGATTGTCATGCACAGTAAAAACTATGATGGTAGGCACTGGCTGACAACCTTAGATTTTCCTCCCATTCAAATTGCACCAGTTGCCCCTAATCACTGTCGGGTAGCCTATTTTTTAGCAAACTTGATTAGTTCTAAACTCATCAAATATGATAACGTCATTCCGAAAATTTTGTCTTTAACGCGTGATGATGTTTCGGCATCCAAGGTGTTAGCGGGCGCATTTCCAGAACTAGAAGATAACCAAAAAAATAACATGTTAATGGTGCAATTGGTTTTTGAGGGAGCCGCCTCTCGGCATGAAACGGATGTTGGCCGTAATCAGGAGTTTTTTCTGACACCTAGGCCAATGCCCGACTGGACAGGCACTTATGACCAATGGATTTATACCATTGCTCGGATGTTGGGTGTTAATGCACCTGAAGCAGCAAGTGAAGATAATTATTATGTGGCTTTAGAGACGGCTATTCAAAAAGTGCGAGAAAAAATACCTAATATTCGTCAATTTTATTTGGAAGGTATGAATGAGTGGAAGTTGCGTTTGAAAGTAGGGTTGCTAAATAATCACGGCGTTCACACTTATGTGTGGTTGCGTCCCACTGACTGGTCTAATGTTGACCAAGTGGTGTGTGTGATTGAAAGTGAGCCTTATGATTGTGATGACTATTGGATGGGTCGGGTGTTACGAGTACCTGTGAGCAATTTGGTGGATTATTCTATTAGCACTCAAGATGCCAAATGTATTGACGCAGGCCACACGCATTATGTGGATGAAGATTATGGGATGCAAATTATTCATCATTAATGGTGAGTAATTCGATGGGTATTCACAACAGTGAATACCCATTTTATGCGCCTATAATGGATGACGATACTTTCGTGCTAACCAATAATCCACACTCACATAACGTCCGCCACCTGTAAAAAACAAGCTCAGCAACATAATTAAATACGTTACCGCAAACTCAATACCATTATTCAAAATCACGAAGTTACCACTCGACGTTAGCCAATCCATATTGCCATTTGCCTCTAAAAGTTCTTTGGCTTTATCCAGTTTTTCGGCAGAAGCTAACACTTGGGCATTGGCAAAAGGTGCATTAGGATCGGCAATGGCTTGCCAGCCATTGTCTAAATGGACGGCAAAAATAGCCACTAACATGGTAGTGATTAAGGGAATACTTATCCAACGTGTGGCGAGGCCTATGGTCAATAACACTGCGCCAGCCAGTTCCGCACTGGTGGCTAAAAAAGCCATTAGCCAGGGCAAAGGTAATCCTAAGCCATATTCGCTATTGCCAAACCAATCGACAGTTTCCTCAAAACTCATCAATTTATGCGTGCCTGCCATCCAAAAAATGGGTGCTAAATAGAGGCGTAAGGCCAGTGGTGCAAGGCCGTCTAGGTGTTTTAGGTAGGAAAATAGCGTATCCTGAAAGCGGTTGTAGAGCGTGATGATAGAGCGAAACATAACTGAGTCTCAACGTAAGTTTATTAGTGTTATAGACTCAGTTATGGGAGGGTTGTTACAGTAGAGCTATCCAACTAACGCCTTTTTCAGCAATTCATTCACTTGTGCAGGGTTAGCTTTGCCTTTAGAGCGTTTCATCACTTCACCGACAAAAAAGCCAAAAAGCTTATCTTTACCACTGCGATAATCGGCTAATTGTTGCGGATTTGCCGCGACCACGTCGTTGATCACCGCTTCAATTGCGCCCGTATCAGTCACTTGTTTTAAGCCTTTTTGCTCAATTACAGTATCGGCAGTTGTGCCTTCGCCATTCCATAAAGCTTCAAACACTTGTTTAGCAATTTTGCCCGAAATAGTGTTGTCGTTAATGCGGTTAATCAAACCACCTAATTGCTCGGCAGAAATTGGCGAATCAACAATCTCTTTTTCGGCTTTATTAAGCGCACCAAGTAGCTCACCTGTAACCCAGTTCGCCGCTTGTTTGGCTTGGCCATTTGCCGCTTTCACGGTGGCTTCAAAGTATTCAGCGACTTCACGCTCCGCGACTAATACACCCGCATCATAGGCCGATAAACCAAAATCAGCGATAAATCGTGCTTTTTTGGCAACGGGTAATTCAGGTAGTACAGCACGAATAGCCTCAATCATTGCCTCGGTGACAACAACAGGCAATAAGTCAGGGTCGGGGAAGTAACGGTAATCGTTGGCTTCTTCCTTACTACGCATGGCGCGGGTTTCGTTTTTGTTGGCATCATACAATACGGTGGATTGCACAATGGCACGACCCGATTCTAACTCGTCCATTTGCCATGCAATTTCGGCATTAATGGCTTTTTCGATAAACTTAAAGGAGTTGACGTTTTTAATCTCACGGCGCGTGCCGAATTTTTCCGCACCTTTTTTGCGTAATGACACATTGCAGTCACAGCGCATCGAGCCTTCGGCCATATTGCCGTCAGAAATGCCTAAATAACGAATCAACGAGTGAATGGCTTTGGCATAAGCAACGGCTTCTTTCGCTGAACGCATATCGGGTTCAGAGACAATTTCCAACAGCGGCGTGCCAGCACGATTTAAGTCAATGCCTGACATGCCTGCAAAGTCTTCATGTAAGGATTTTCCCGCATCTTCCTCTAAGTGAGCACGAGTAATACCGACTCGTTTGGTGGTTTCGCTATCTACAATAATATCTAAATGACCTTTGCCCACAATCGGTAATTCAAATTGGGAAATTTGATAACCTTTGGGTAAGTCAGGATAAAAATAGTTTTTACGGGCAAAAATACTGGTTGAGCCAATGTCTGCGTCCACACCTAAACCAAAACGAATCGCCATATTGACGGCTTCTTTATTGAGTACAGGTAAAACGCCTGGCATGCCTAAGTCAATTAGGCTGGCTTGGGTGTTAGGTTCAGAGCCAAACGTGGTGGCACTGCCCGAAAAAATTTTACTGTGGGTGTTTAGTTGCACATGTACTTCTAAACCAATGACGACTTCCCATGACATAGGATGTTCCTCTTGAATGTATATCACGCCTCCAGCCAAATCGTCGGCGGAGAGAAGGGTGTATTCAGTCCCCTCTAGAGAGGGGATTTAGGGGTGTTTTGGTCTTTATGCAAAGGAAACCCACCCCTAACCCCTCCGAGGAGGGGAATGTCTCAAGTTTTTAGCGAAATGCGGTTGGTAATTGACTATGCCAAGCAGTCACTTGTTGATAACGATGCGCGATATTCAGTAATTGCGCTTCTTGCCAATAATTACCCACTAATTGCAAGCCAACAGGTAGGTTTTGGCTAAAACCCGCAGGAATGCTCATGGCAGGTAAGCCTGCTAAATTGGTGGCGATGGTATAAATATCGGATAAATACATGGCGATTGGATTGGTGTTTTTTTCACCAACACCAAAGGCAACGGTTGGTGATGTCGGGCCGGCAATGACATCACACTGAGCAAAAGCATTGACGAAATCTTGCTGCACTAAACGACGAACTTTTTGCGCCTGTAAATAATAGGCGTCGTAATAACCTGCCGATAGCGCGTAAGTGCCAATCATAATACGGCGTTTGACTTCGCTGCCAAAACCTTCACCCCGAGAGCGTTTATACAAGTCGGTTAAGTCTTTGGGGTTGTCACAACGATAACCAAATCGCGCACCATCAAAGCGAGACAGGTTACTCGATGCTTCGGCTGGCGCAATGACATAATAAGCGGGTACAGATAAACCTGTATTCGGTAAATCGACTTCGACTAAAATCGCGCCGAGTTTTTCTAATTCTTGTAACGACTGCTGAACAACCATAGCGACGTCGGCATCTAGACCCTCGCCAAAATATTGTTTGGGAATACCAATACGCAAGCCTTTAATAGTGTTATTGAGGGTGGCGGTGTAATCAGGCACGCTTTGATTGATACAGGTTGAGTCTTTTTCGTCATAACCTGCCATCACATTTAATAGTAATGCAGCATCTTCGGCGGTTTGCGCCATTGGCCCAGCTTGGTCAAGACTAGAGGCAT
>JBKJUH010000199.1:0-3056 GCA_046590075.1 Agitococcus sp. | reverse complement strand
TTCTCCTAGTCTGCGCCTTTAAGACATACGTCCTGTAAGCCGCTATTTTAGGAGTTAAGATGTCCGTTCTACGCGCTTTCGCCGCCAATATTCCCTGTTTTAAGCCCTCCGATACCATTAGTCAGGTGGCGGATGCTTTTTTAAGTCCTGTCTATAAAAACTGTTTATCCGTTGCCATTGTCAATGACAAAAACCAGCCCTTAGGCATGATTAGTCGCCATCAATTAAATGATATTTTCTTAAAAAAGTTTGGCCGTGATTTATTTGGCGAGCGTTCCGTGAGCGACTTTATGCGTCAAGACGTGCTTGCTGTTGATGTAGACAGTAGTTTATCGTCCGCCGCCGCGTTTATTAGTACACACATGGTTTTTCCACTCAGTGAAGATTTTGTGCTCACCGAACACGGCTGTTATTTGGGCATGGCGGCGGTATTGCATTTATTGAGTGCGATGGAAAAACAAATTAGCCAAAGTTCTGCCGATTTGAACCGTGCCTACAAGCAATTGTCGTCGTCGCAAGCGCAGTTAGTGCAGTCGGAAAAAATGGCCGCTTTAGGACAAATGGTCGCGGGTGTTGCCCATGAAATCAATACACCACTCGGTTATGTCAATAATAACATCGAAATGGTGCGTGAGTTTTTTGGCCAAATGCAGGGTGTATTGCAAGCGCACGAACAGTTATCCACGACCTTGCTCGCCCCGAATACCTCTGATATCGACATTGCTGAAAGTTTAGCCGCCTTAGATGATGCCAAAATGGACATGGATTTAACGCAGTGGTTTGTGGACTTAGATACCTTGTTTAACGATACCTTCTATGGTGTTGAGCAAATCAGTGAGTTAGTGACAGGGCTAAAAGATTTTAGCCGTTTAGACCAAGCAGCGACCGATAACGTCTCGCTCAATGACTGTATAGATAATGCCTTGTTGATTGCCCGTAACACCTTCAAATACAAAGTGGAAGTGATTAAACGCTTAGAAAATATCCCTCTTGTGCGTTGTACCGCCTCGCAAATCAACCAAGTATTGTTGAATTTATTTACCAATGCCGCCCAAGCCATCAAAGACAAAGGTTATTTATTGATTAAAACATGGTCAGACCACAGTTTTGTTTATGTGTCGGTGCAAGACACGGGTTCTGGCATTGCTCCCGAAAATCTGTCACGTATTTTTGACCCATTTTTTACCACAAAACCTGTCGGCGAAGGTACAGGCTTGGGCTTGTCGATTACCTTTAAAATTATTGAGCAGCATGGAGGTTCGGTGCGAGTGGTGTCCGAAGTGGGTAAAGGCACGCGTTTTGTCATTGCTTTACCCCTTAATTGTGTTTTGTCGGCTGCGGCTTAGGAAGAAGATAATGAGCAATGCAATCAAAATGAAACCCAGTATTTTATTGGTAGATGATGAAGAGCGTATTTTAAGAACGCTGACCATGTTGCTAAAAATGCAGTATCAGGTGTTTTCGACCACTGACGGTCATGAAGCCTTAAAAATATTAAAACAAGAAAAAATTCATGTCCTTATTTCTGATCAACGGATGCCGTTAATGGCGGGTACAGAGCTATTACGCCAAGCCAAAAGTCTGTCACCACAAACGATGCGTATTTTATTAACAGGTTATGCTGATGTTGATGCAGCAGTGGACTCAGTCAATGAAGGCGAGATTTTTCGCTATATCAACAAACCGTGGGGGCCGAAAGAGTTGCGTGACACGATTGCCGATGCCGCTATGATCGCCGCCCAACTTGCACTTGTTAATGTGCCCAGCTTTCCTGAGCCTGCACCTGCTCGTGGTGTCACCTGTTTGGTGCTGGATGAAGATGTGGCGGTGTATGAAACAGTTAAAGAGTTGTTAGGTTCAAGCCATCATGTGTTGTGGCGTACCACTGTCGCCAGTGCTTTAACGGTAATTGCTTCCCAACAGATTGCTATTTTAGTCACCGAGTTACAGGTGGGCGATGGTGATAGTACGGTGATGTTAAAAACGCTGAAACAAGAGTATCCCGATGTTTTAACGATTATTAATACCTCGTTTAAGGACTCGGTGCGGGTATCACAACTGATTAACCAAGCTCAAGTTTTTCGCTACCTGCCGAAGCCATTACGCAAGGGTTTATTAGCCAAAAGTTTGGAGTCCACATTAATGCGATATAAGCAACTGCAAGATGTGCCAGCACTGAAAGTGGCAAGCAAAGTTGAAGTGTCACAAGACCAGCAAGAAAAAGCCCTGAGCAGCAAAATCATGGATTATTTGTCGCGTTTACGCGCTAAAGGTTTTGGTGGCGGGACGGTGGCGCAAGCGGTTTGAGATGAGGCTAAATGAGGGCTATCCTCTACGCTTTTTTGTCTTTGCAGGGATGCTGTGGTGCAACTGTTCGAGCCATGGATGGCGAGTTTTGCGCCACGCTGGTTTTGCTTCCTTTTGCCGAAACAAAAGGAAGGCCTGCGGCAGGCAATGGCAAAAAGAACTTGCACAAGCAATAGTATATAAGCCTTTGCAAAAGGGCAGGTTTGACAAGCTTGTCATCAGTGAGTCATAAACAAATTCCGAGGCCATTATTTTTGCTGAGCAAAAAACGCTTCTAACTGTGCGCGCATATCATTGTTTAAATAACAGGTCATAAACTTACCCTGACGTTCCACGCGAATCAGTTTGGCATTGACTAATTCTTTAATGTGGTGAGAAACCGTTGGTGCGCCAATATTCAACTTATTCATAAAGTCGGTTAAGCCACAACTGCATTCTTTCTCGATGCCTGAGGCGACGACTTTTTCGCGTAACTGCAATAGCTCAACATAAATCTGTAAACGATTGGGATGAGAGAGGGCTTTAAAAGCCTGCGCTAATTCATGAAGATGACTCAAAAAACACCTCGTCTAAAAAAAATCGTATCTTGAGCCATCATAGCATAATTATAATTTGACAAGTATCGAAACGATTGTTTATTGAAGTAAAATGCAGATGTCAGTTAATGATTAGTATTTATTTGGACATTAGAAGCTTTTTAGATAGGAAAAAACCTTCTCCCCTGAGGGAGAAGGTTAAAACAAGAGTGC
>JBKJUH010000035.1:0-3129 GCA_046590075.1 Agitococcus sp. | reverse complement strand
GATTGTTCTGAATTTTCACCCTTCACCATGACGGAGATCCACATCATGAACGAAGCGATAATGAACCCAGATATGTTTCACTTGGCCTCACAACTGTATGTGAAGATGCGCCGATCTGGACGAGTGGTTGATGCCGTATATATGGCACAAAACGCTGAATATGCGCATGAAATACTGCGCATTGCCGCAAGGGAAACGGATGCTGATATTTTAGAGACGGTGACTCGATTTGAAGCGTTATTAGCCCGTGCAGCAGAAAAGGCAATTGTTGTGCCAGTACCTGTGTTAACGCACGCTGCCGTCATTGCCATGCCAACAGTGGCACAAGAGCGCGAAGCGGCATTTAATCCTAATGCGACAATGCCTCCGAGCAAAGCCAAGTCCTCGTTGTTGGAGCGAGTGGTCAATTTTAATGTCACGATTCCACCCATTCTACCTGTAAAACAACAGACCTCGCCGTCTATTCCCGTGCATCATCCTGCGACTCAGGAAGAGTTAGAGGTGGAAGTTGCTCATCATTATACGGGTGCTTTGCGTTGAGAGCTTATGGCAGCGTAGCGTTATCAACGCTACGCTCAGATAGGTTTAACTGTTTTCAGCCTCAATAAAGTCAACGAACTCACGGATATAGGCCGTGACTTCTGCTGGGTGTGATAGCTGTACCCAATGGTCAGCATCAATTTCACGTCGCCACACTTTTGAAGCCCATTGATCTAAATCATCAAATAGGGCGGGAGTGACGAACTTATCGCCAGTAGGAATGACTAACTGCACAGGGACGCTGGTATGTCGTTGTTTGGGCTTAAAGAATCGCTCAATAAAGTTAGCACGATACAGTTTTACGCCATGATGACCGTCACTGGCTTGGGTTGGAAAGTCTTCCAAATTTAAGGATTGAATCGGGGAAAACGCCTGTGGCCATTTATTAAAGGCCACGCGCCATGTCAGTTGACTGGCTAAAGGAAAATGAAACGCGGCAATGTACCAAGAGTGAAGCAGTTGATTGAGAATTTTGCGTTTATCATCAAGTGTGCCGTGACTTAAACCTTGACGCATCCAATAAGCCGCATGGTCTAAGCTTGGGCCTGAAATCGAGGTAAAAGAGGCTATTTTTCCGTCTAATAAGGGTGTGGTCACGGCTTCCCAACATTGAATCGCGCCCCAATCATGGCCAATCAAATGCACCGCTTGTGTTGGGCAGACTTCATCAATCACTGCCGCTAAATCGGCTACTAAATGGCGGATTTTATAGGCGGAAGTGGCTTTGGGAATGCTTGATTCACCTGCGCCACGCACATCATAAGCAACCACTCGAAACATACTACTGAGTTGCTCGGCAACGGTTTGCCAAACTAAACTGTTATCGGGAAATCCATGCACCATCACTAAGGTTGGCGCAAGTATATTATCTTCGCCCCACATGCGAATGGCTAAGGTTACGTCTTGAGTGGATAGTTGGAATGTTCGCATGGGTAATTTATGCCTAGTCAACATTTCAGGACTTACGCATCGCACCGCGATTAGCGCGTTTTGTGAACATAAAGCCGCCTAAAGCGGCTGAAATGTGAACAAATAAGCGATAACCGCGTAAGTCATAATTAGTTAGTTTTTTATACGAATAAACAGAAATAGGGGATGTTAAAATAACAGGCAAGTGTCAGTGCTTGCCTGCTGTGGTATGAGTTAGCAGGCTATTTTTTACGATTATCGCAACCGACCGCTTTTTTCCATGCTTTAATTTCTTCTGGTGAACCAAAGACTTGGTCAACGACGCCCAAATTACCAACATTGTTGGCAAAGAAGTTTTTACCAGGAATGGTCATGTCTTGTGCCAGAGTAACTAACATGGTTTTCATGCGTTCGGGTTGAAAAATTTCTTGGCGATGTTGCACGATATAAGCATAGTCACCGCGACGGAACACAAGAAAGCCGTAATAAACCGTGTTGTCGAGCGCATCGGTGGGTACTGATTTTTTATCCATTTCTAAGCTAAGAATGGTCAATAATGCTTCACCGACCTGACTGTTGACGGTGTCATGGAACAGCACTTTGTTACTGCGAATATTTTTTTGCGCAGGAATCACGTCGTTTTGATAATAGTTCATGACCATTTCGTTGAGCGTACGGTCATTGGCAAAAGACGGGGAGTGAACGGTAGGGTGTTCAATAAAGTTCAAATAGTCCACACGGAAAAAGCGATTTTTAGCATCCCAAATGTTAATGCTACCGCCATAAGGTTCGCATTGTTCGCTCAAGGTGACGCTGCCTTGTAAGGCGTGGCTACTTAAACTCAAGGAGTAAGCGTTTGAGGGCGCATGATAAAACGCTTGGGTTTGCGGTGTCGGCGTATGTACGCAACCTGCAAGGGTAATGCTGGCGAATAATGCCAAAATATTAAGCCATCCACGTGTCATTTTTTTCTCCTCAACTCTACTTAACGTCGTACCCAAAACAGGAAAATAGTAGAACCTACCCTCAATAATGGTAGGGTTCTAGCCAGTTTTAAGACTCTAAAACAGTCCATCGGTCTAATAATGCTAACAGTTCTTCGTCGATGATGGTTAAACGTTGGCTAACAAGCAATGCTTGCGCGGCTTGTTTAGTATAAAACTCAGCATCATCAAGTTTGGCTTGGAGTGTACTTTGTTCTTGCTCTAATGCAGCAATTTTTTTTGGTAGTGACTCCAATTCGCGCTGCTCATTGTAACTGAGTTTGCGTTTTGGATTTGTGGGTTTTTCTTTGTTTTGCGCAAGCGTTACCACAACAGGTTCAGCTTTGGGGTTGTTGGTCGATGTGCGCGTGGTGGCAGTAGAAGGGCGGTCAATGGTTTGACGTAACCAATCTTGATAACCACCAACAAACTCCTCAACCACGGCATTGCCCATAAATGCCCACGTGCTAGTGACGACATTATCCAAAAACGCGCGGTCATGGCTAATTAATAGCAATGTGCCTTGATAATTGGCGAGGCGTTCTTCTAATAATTCTAAGGTTTCGATATCTAAATCGTTGGTCGGTTCGTCCATGACTAAGACATTGGACGGTTTGCTAAATAAACGTGCTAATAACACGCGGTTACGCTCACCACCTGACAAGGCTTTGACAGGCGTACGTGCACGTTGTGGCGA
>JBKJUH010000238.1:0-12861 GCA_046590075.1 Agitococcus sp. | reverse complement strand
CGGCTATTTATTCACGACAAAAACCTGATGCTATTGAGCAAGGCTTAGGTTTTGAGTTGTGTGATAGTGAAGGCCGATGGTTAGCGGCGCGTTTTGGTGAGGTGACTGTTGCCTCGTTATACTTACCGTCTGGCTCGAGTTCAGAGGCGGCACAAGCGAAAAAAGACGAGTTTTTGCGTCAACTCACGCCTCTATTACAACAATGGCAAGCCGAAAAAAAATCAATCATTATTTGTGGTGATTGGAATATTGCCCATAAGCCAATTGGCCTCAGAAACTGGCGTGGCAACTTAAAAAATTCAGGTTTTTTACCGCATGAACGTGCTTGGTTAGATACCTTGTATGGTGACATGGGTTTTGTTGATGCGTATCGCCGTTTGCACCCACAAGAAGAAACGAATGCTTATACATGGTGGTCGAATCGGGGTCAGGCATGGGCTAACAATGTCGGTTGGCGCATTGATTATCACGTAGTGAGTGCAGATTGGCAGGACAAAATCACCCTTGCCGAAGTCTATAAAACGCAGCGTTTTTCTGACCATGCGCCGTTGATTATTGATTATAATTATCAGCCTTTACTTAGCCCATCACAGACGACATCCACACCATGACGCAAAAAACTTCTCTAGATGCCGCCACCCTTGCCCGTTGGCGGCAAGATATTGTTTTCAAAGAAAATGTCTTAGGCGACGATTATACTTTTCATTCGACTTGGGGCGTTTTTTCGCCTGAAAACATTGATGAAGGCTCGCGCTTATTACTAGAGCATGTTGATTTTAAGGCCACAGACAATTGCTTAGATGTTGGATGTGGTTATGGCGTATTGGGCATGGTTTGCGCTAAAAAAGCACCACAAGGCACCAGCGTTTTAGTCGATAAAGACTTTGTGGCGGTGGATTATGCGCGCAAAAATTGCGGCATTAACAAGCTCCACAATACCGAAATTTTGTTAAGCAACGGCTTTAGCGCGGTAGGTAAGCGCAAGTTTGATATTATTTTGTCGAACTTGCCTGCCAAAGTCAGTAAAGAACAACACTACTTGTATTTGTATGATGCCTTTGAGCATTTAGAAGTTGGTGGTCGTTTTTATGTGGTAACGATTAACGGCTTGCGTGATTTTATTTCACGGACGTTTAAAGAAGTATTTGGCAATTACAGCAAGTTAAAACAGGGTAAAACCTATACGGTGGCAATGGCGGAGAAGGTATAGGCTGGCATTTTCCCTCCCCTTGATTAAGGGGAGGGTTAGGGTGGGGTTAGTGGCAAAAAAATGTCATTTGCCACCAAAATTCACCCCCTCCTAACCGTCCAGCCTTCGCCCTGCATGGCTCAGGCGTTCGACTGGCAAGCAGCAATGCTGCTTGAAACCCCAGTCTCACCCCCCTTAAAAAGCAAGGGGGAGGAACTGGACAAAGAAACTCAACACTCAACCATAAAAATCGCCTGCATATCGCCCATATCCATTCCTGCCAACAACAATTCCTCAAACTCTTTTTGCGGCATTGGCTTGGCAAATAAGTAACCTTGCATGGTGTTACAACCCCGACGCAATAAGAAATCGGCTTGCTCGGTGGTTTCTACGCCTTCAGCAACCACACTCAACTTTAAGTTTTGTGCTAAACCAATAATTGCCGCAGTAATCGCCGCATCATGGGTGTCGGTAATAATATCTTTAACAAACGAACGGTCAATTTTCAGCTCATCTAAGGGAAAGCGTTTCAGGTAATTGAGCGACGAATAACCCGTACCAAAATCATCCACCGACAAATAAATACCCATATCTTTTAAGGCTTGCAGCGTAGCAATACTTTCTTCAACATCATTCATCAACACGCCTTCGGTGAGTTCAATCACCAAAAAATCAGGATGTAATTGTAAGTCAGCAAGGGTTTTACGAATACCTGGTAGCAAATCGGGATGACGGAAATTCGCCGCCGATAAGTTAATGGCTAAAGGTACGCTGGGCATACCACGGTTTTGCCAATCACGATTAATTTCACAGGCGCGATTTAACACCCACACGCCCAACTCGACAATAAAACCTGACTCTTCGGCCACAGGAATAAAGACCACAGGCGAAATCATGCCTCGATGCGGATGCTTCCAACGTAATAGCACTTCCGCTCCGACAATCACCCCTGTCATTGGGTTAATTTTGGGTTGAAAATACAGTTCTAATTGATTTTGCTCGATGGCTTTGCGCAAGTCATTTTCTAAGGCAAACTTATTGAGTACCGTTTCGTTCATGGTATGGTCAAAGAAATGGTAGTTATTACGGCCTTTATCTTTGACCGAATACATCGCTAAGTCGGCATTTTTTAACAGGCTTTCGACATCGTAGCCATCTCGCGGGCCTAAGGCGATACCAATACTGGCGGAGACAATCACCTCTTGCGTGCCAATTTGAATCGGTAAGGAAATCGCCTCTAAAATACGACGTGCGGCTAAGGCCGCTTCTTCGGGCTGGCCAATATCGGTTAAAACGACGGTAAATTCATCACCGCCTAAACGTGCCACTTGTTCGTTTTTACCTGAGGTGGACTGATGCAGCGCGGCAATATCACTGCTACGAATACAGGTATTAATACGATTACCGACGATTTGCAGCACCATATCACCGACATCATGGCCTAAGGTATCGTTAATGCGCTTAAATCGGTCTAAATCAATAAACAATAAGCCACACTGTTTGTCTTGGCGTTGGGCGCGCTGGAGTTCGTGCAGTAATAATTCGCGGAATAACTGTCGGTTGGCTAAACCCGTTAAATTATCGTAATACGCCAGATTGCGAATGCGCTGTTGGGCATCGACTAACTCGGTAATATCTTGGGTAATACCTTCGATATAATTCACTTTACCGTCATCGTTTCTAAAAATGCGCGCTTGCTCATGCACCACACGCATGCCTGTTTGGGGCGATAAAATTCTAAACTCATGTTGATAGGCTTGACCCACCGAGGCCGCCGCTTCTAACACGGCTTTAACGCGCTCTTGGTCTTCGGCATGAACTTGCGGCAAGATGGCAAACATCGACGTTGCTAGACTGTCTTTGTGCATGCCATAAATACGGAAATACTCATCAGAACGACAGGTACTATTGGTATGTGGCCGCCATTCCCAACTACCTAAATGCGCTAAACGCTGGGCATTCGCCAATGCCGATTCGCTATGCGCTAACTGCTCTACAGTGCGACTGGCACGCAAAATATAACGAATACGATAGCCCAACAACTTCCAGTTAATGGGTTTGGCAAAAAAGTCAGTAGCCCCGTGGTCGTATGCTTGGACGATAGACGCGGTATCATCAAGCCCTGTGAGCATAATAATCGGTAAATGCTGAACACTAGGCACGCTGCGTAAATGCTGACAAACCTGATAACCATCCATGTCGGGCAATATCACATCTAACAACACGAGGTCAGGTTTTTCTTCGAGGATACGCTGCACACCCGTTGCTGCATCTTCGGCCTCAATGACGCGAAAGCCTTCTTCAGCGAGTTTTTCGACAGCCAACAGCCGAATGATGGGATCATCATCAATAATGAGTATTTTTGTGTTCATGAGATGTCTAAGCTACTTAAATAACGCGGTGAATGACCTAGTCTAAGTTATCTTTTGCGTTAATTTTTGTTCGAAAAAATTCAGTTCATCCATCAACCGGGAAAACTCCCCCAACAACTCTACTAACATTGCTTTAACGTCGGCAATGCGCGCTTGTCGAGTGAGATGCTCTATTTGCTTTGCCACCTGAGACAATGCATTCGCACCTATCGACGCCGATGACGACTTTAATGTATGCGCGGCACGCAACAGCAGGTCTTTATCGTCAGACTGACAGGCACTTTCAATCCCGTGAACCAATTTTGTAGCTTCTTGGCGGTAGAGTACGATGACTCGTTTGACCAATGGCGACGCTAACCCTAATGCTCCACCCAAACTTGTTAGCGTAGTTTCGTCTAAAACATATGATTTTTGATCAATAAAATGTGTCATGGTATTTTTTCATCAACTGTGGCGAGTCTCGCCTATAATATGTAGCAACTTTCCTTGTCTACATCTGAATTACATGACCACACAGACATTTACAATACAATTATACAACTTTTAACAATTTCGTGACAATTGTCACAAATCGACAATTTACGTCACTTCATCGCAAGCATGGGCTTCGACTTCGCTCAGCCAGCGTAGTTTGCGAGATAATAATTGATTTTTAAGATAATTTTTTGATGGAATTGTAGGGGCAAATAATTATTTGCCCCTACGCAAGCCCTAACCTACCAACCCAACGCTTCTTGTTGCTTCTGAATCAATGTTTGAATACCTGTTTCCGCCAATACCAACATCGCATCTGCTTGCTCACGGGTAAACGCCTTGCCTTCTGCTGTACCCTGCACTTCGACAAAACCGCCCAATTGACTCATGACCACGTTCATATCGGTATCACAATTGGAGTCTTCGACATAATCTAAATCCAACACCGCTTCACCATTGACAATACCCACCGATACAGCAGCAATCAAATGCTTTAACGGGTCTTGTTTAATCATTTTTTTATTGAGCATATAGGTCAATGCGTCAACTAAGGCAATGGCACTACCTGTAATCGCTGCGGTGCGTGTGCCACCATCTGCTTGAATGACATCACAATCAATGACGATGGTATTTTCACCCAACTTCTTCATGTCAACCATTGCGCGTAAGCTACGGCCAATCAGCCGCTGAATTTCTAGTGTACGGCCACCTTGTTTGCCTTTAGTGGCTTCGCGGTCGTTACGGGTATGGGTGGCGCGCGGCAACATGGCGTATTCGGCAGTAATCCAGCCCTCACCTTTACCTTTCAAAAAACGCGGCACACCTGAGTCCACGCTGGCGGTACATAATACTTTCGTATCGCCAAATTCCACTAAGACCGAACCTTCGGCGTGTTTGGTGTAACTACGGGTAAAACTCACCGCACGCAAAGCATCGGCTTGACGACCTGAAGGACGCATGATTTTCTCCAATTTTGGCAACATTAAAAATTGGCGCAAGTATAACGGTTAGCGACTACAATCGGGCTAAAGCTTGATATTTTTCTGAGGTTGTTATGATTTGTAGTATGACGGCATTTGCTCGCCGTGAGTTACGTGGCGATTTTGGCTTAGTCATTTGCGAAATTCGCTCGGTTAATCATCGTTATCTTGAGCCTAATTTCAGATTGTCTGATTTGGTGCGTGAATTAGAAATGCCCCTGCGCGAAAAATTACGCCAACAACTTAGTCGTGGCAAAGTCGATATTTGGATTAAACATGAGGCGATTGATAGTGATAATGCTGACATTCGCATCAATCACGCTTTGGTAACCCGTTTAGTGGCGGCCGCTAGTGAAATTGATCACTTGATAGGCCATGCAGCGCCCATCAATGCGACGGATATTTTGCGTATTGTGGGCGTTGTTTGCCCTGCTTTGCCGAATCAGCAGGCCATTAGCCAAGCAGCGTTAGCCTTATTTGATGATACCTTGAGCGACTTTATCGCCATGCGCCAACGCGAAGGTGCAGCAATAACAACGATGATTAGCCAACGCTTAGACGCTATCACCCTTGAGTGTGAAAAAGTGCACACGCGTATGCCGTTGATTATGGCGCATTATCGCCAACGCTTACTCAACCGCTTGCAAGAAGTGAAGGCTGAGTTAAACCCTGAGCGTGTAGAGCAAGAATTGGTACTATTTGCTCATAAAATTGATGTTGCCGAAGAACTAGACCGCTTAAATGCTCATGTAGTTGAAATTCGTCGGGTACTGCAACAAGAAAACGCCGTTGGTCGTAAATTAGACTTTTTGATGCAAGAACTGAATCGCGAAGCCAACACTTTAGGATCTAAATCGGTGAGTGCCGATAGTTCGTTGTCTTCGGTGGAGTTGAAGGTGCTGATTGAGCAAATGAGGGAGCAGATTCAGAATATTGAATAGTGGTTTTTACCAAGTCATGCCCTGTCACCGCCACCCTACAAGCCTTGATAATAAAGGATTCTTTATTTCATACCATGTCGCATCGTGTCATAAAATCACCTATACTCTAGGTAGCTAATCAGGAAGCCAGTTTAAAAAGCTACCTGACAAAACAGCCTTTATCCGCCTTTTTTAATGGCTTAAATACCCTTAAGCCAGCCTGAAGATACCGCCCAACAAAAAACACACTCATTACCCGTACAGCGCAATTGTCAGGCCGTAGCGTGTATTGATGTTTTAGTAGTGGTGTAACTTAGAGACTTAATTGCCCCTTTTTTGTTTGGTGATCTATTCAATCAAACCCATAATAAGGTTAGTCACTTCATCCAGCGTATCTTGAGGCACAGAACAGGCAAAAGTAGCGTTTCTTGCTGTCATATCCTGATTTTTAACATGGTCAGATAATACCGCGCCTTCAACCGCCAAGCCCATGGGTAATAACACCTCAAACGGATAGCCCTTCACTTTGCTGGTAATGGGACAAACAAGAGCTTGCCCTGTTTTTTTATTATAACCGTGTGGCGATAACACCAATGCAGGGCGACGGCCTGCCTGTTCGTGTCCAGCTTGGGGGCTAAAATCCAACCAAACAACATCACCGCGCTTTGCAATATAACGACTTACCATAGTTCTTTACCTTGTGGCGCATCGTCAATATCGTTTCTATCGGGCACGTTGTCAGGCGTAATTGCCGACAATAAAACATCTAAACTAGGGCGATGTTTACGAACAGGCCGCATAGTGATACTTTTATCTTCATTAACCACAATATCCAGCTTATCGCCCGTTTTTATTCCCGTTTCGGCTAAAACAAAAGCAGGCAAGCGAATAGCGGCACTATTACCCCATTTTGCAATCATTAAAGACATGATGTACCCCTCTTAATCATTATCACCCTATACAATGTATATCATAATCCTGTTTGGTAGAAGATGCGCTCAATTTTGAAGGCCTCTTTTAGGCCATAAAAACATACTTTTAACAACCTAAAGTTATATACTCACAATAGCCCTACCATTTTTTGCCTAAGTCCTCATCTTATGGTTCAATTAGCCTAAATCCGCCAACCTAGAATACGATTATGTCAGGCACTCTTTTTATTGTTTCCGCCGCCTCAGGCACAGGCAAAACAACACTGGTTAAAGCGCTACTCACAAACTGTGACAATATCACTGTTTCTACCTCTCATACCACTCGCCCTATACGCGCTGGTGAGTTAGATGGCGTGCATTATCACTTCACCCCTCTCAATCAATTTGTGGCAATGATTGGCGAAGGCGCATTTTTAGAACACGCCGAAGTGTTTGGTAATTATTATGGCACGGCACTGGCAACCGTCGAAAAAACACTACAGCAAGACCGCGACATCATTTTAGAAATTGATTGGCAAGGGGCGCAACAAGTGCGGCACTTATACCCAAATGCGGTGTCGATTTTTATTATTCCACCATCGCGAAATGCCTTGCGTGACCGCCTACAAGCACGCGGCCAAGACAGTGAAGCCGTGATTACGCAACGTCTCAATGGTGCGATTGCCGATATGAGTCATTTTGTTGAGTTTGACTTTGTGGTGATTAACGACGACTTCGATATTGCACTTGATGAATTGCGAGCTATTGTCCATGCCTCACGTTTAAGGCAGTCTGTACAAACCATTCGTCATGCCGAACGCATACAACGCTTGTTATCGAGTTAATCCGTCGCTACAATCAAAGGTTGCTTGTTTGTTTTTCGCATATTAGAGGTCAGTATGGCTCGTGTTACCGTTGAAGATTGTTTAGGTGCGGTCGAAAACCGCTTTGAATTAGTATTAGTTGCGGCAAAACGCGCTCGTCAACTTTCTACTGGCAATAAAGAACCTTTATTACCGTGGGAAAATGACAAGCCAACCGTGATGGCTTTGCGCGAAATTGCCGCAGGCCATATTGACCGTCATATTTTGACGCAAAAAGTGGAAGAAGATCATTACGAAGAAGATATGATGTTGGCTTTAGAACAACCTAGCTTCTAATGGCAAGGGATGATATATATTTACTGCAACTCTTTGTTTTAGCAATGCAATAGAGTTATATCATCCCTCTACTTTAGGACTTACGCGGTTATCGCTTATTTGTTCACATTTCAGCCGCTTTAGGCGGCTTTATGTTCACAAAACGCGCTAATCGCGGTGCGATGCGTAAGTCCTGACTTTTTAATTATCCGAGTGCCGTATGAGTGCAGGACTTGAAGTCCTTTGTCAACATCTGAGTAGTTATTTGGCTCCTGCACAAATAGCCTTAGTGCGTGACGCTTATACCTTTGCCGAACGCGCTCATGGCCAGCAAATGCGCCGTGACGGTACGCCCTACATAACCCATCCTTTAGCTGTTGCCGAAATTCTCAGTGCCATGCACATGGATCATCAAAGTTTGATGGCCGCCATGCTCCATGACGTCATTGAAGATACAGGTGTCAGTAAAGAAGAAATCGCCCAACTGTTTAGTGCCGAAGTCGCCGAACTCGTTGATGGTGTCACCAAACTCGAAAAAGTCGGCCACATTTCCAAAGCCGAAGCGCAAGCCGAAAATCTGCGGAAAATGATGTTAGCAATGACGCAAGATATTCGCGTCATTATCGTCAAACTCGCTGACCGTCTGCACAATATGCGTACGCTTGATGTGCTCAAACCCGAAAAACGCAAACGTATTGCTCAAGAAACCTTAGATATTTACGCACCGTTAGCCAATCGTTTAGGCATGAATGAAGTACGGGTTGAATTAGAGGATCTATGCTTTTTTGCCTTATTTCCTATGCGCGCACCGCTCATTCAAAAAGCGGTCAAATTAGCACATGGTAATCGCAAAGAAGGTGTCGCCAATATTCGTCAAGCCTTAGAAAAACGCCTCGCTGACAGTGGCGTGACAGCGCGCGTCATTGGCCGTGAAAAACACTTATTAAGCATTTATCAAAAAATGAAAGACAAGCAAAAGTCCTTTGATGAAATCATGGATGTGTATGGTTTTCGGGTGATTGTGGATAGTGTCGATACCTGTTATCGCACCTTAGGGGTAGTTCATAATTTATATAAACCGATTCCCGGCAAATTCAAAGACTATATTGCCATTCCTAAAGCCAATGGTTATCAGTCGTTACATAGCTTGTTAAAAGGTCAACGCGGTGTGCCTATCGAAGTACAAATTCGTACCGAGGCGATGGAAGCGATGGCCAACAACGGTATTGCCGCGCATTGGTTGTATAAAGATGGCTTTAATCACACCTCTCAAGCACGCGCTCGTGAGTGGATGTCATCACTATTAGAGCTGCAAAAAAACGCAGGCAATTCGCTCGATTTTATTGAAAATGTCAAAATCGACCTTTTTCCCGATGAAGTTTATGTTTTTACCCCTAAAGGCCGTATTTTTACCTTACCCAAAGGGGCGACGCCTGTTGATTTTGCTTATGCCATTCATTCGGACGTTGGCAATAGTTGTATTGCTGCCAAAGTTGACTCGCGATTAACGGCATTAAGTCTGCCGCTTGATACGGGACAAACCGTTGAAATTATTACTGCACCAGGGGCATCGCCTAATCCGCATTGGCTTAATTTTGTTATTACCAGTAAAGCTCGAACAAATATTCGTAACTTTCTCAAAGACCAACAGTTATCTGAGTCAGTGGAGTTGGGGCGGAGGTTGTTAGATAAGTCATTATCCGCTTACAGCACGCGCTTAAAAGATATTAGCCCAACCGTTTTTCAATATGCGCTCGCGGAATTAAACTTTGACACATTAGATGAATTATTAGCCGATATTGGTTTAGGCAACCGTGCGCCACAATTAGTGGCTCGTCGTTTATTGCCCGAAGACATTAAAGAACACGCGCGGCCTAATGCTCGCCATCTCGCCATTACCGGCACAGAAGGTTTAGTGGTTTCCTATGCCCGCTGTTGCCGTCCGCTACCTGGTGATAGCATTATTGGTCATTTAAGTGCAGGACGTGGCATTGTGATTCATCGTGATAACTGTAAAAACTTGGTTGCTGAATTGCGCGATACACCTGATAGATGTATGCCGCTACAATGGGCAACCGATATTAGCCGTGAGTTTCAGAGTGAGTTGCGTATTGAGTTAGCTAATCAACGTGGAATGCTGGCAGAAATTGCCCAATCCGTTGCCGCGAGTGATGCCAATATTGAAAATATTAGCATGCAAGAAAAAGGTGCTCAACACGCGGTGATTAGCATGAGTTTAACGGTGAAAAATCGCGTTCATTTGGCGCAAATTATTAAACGCATTCGTATTTTAACAGGTGTCGAAAAAGTGACACGTATGGGCTTAGGGCGTAGCGTTAAAACCACTCCGCAGAGCTAAACTTATACTATCTGCCACATACCAATATCGTCTATTAAATCAACAACAATCTAGGAACGTCGCTTATGTCACGCACTATTATTAGCACTACGAACGCCCCTGCCGCCATCGGCACTTACTCGCAAGCGGTAAAAGTCGGTAATACCGTTTATTTGTCGGGTCAAATAGCCTTAGACCCACAAACCATGCAACTCAAAGACAGTATTGAAGCGCAAATTACTCAGGTATTTGAAAATCTAAAAGGCGTGTGTGAAGCCTCTGGTGGCAACTTACAAGATATCGTCAAACTGAATATTTTTCTTATCGACTTGGCCAATTTTGCCTTAGTGAATGAGATGATGGCGCGTTATTTTAGCCAACCGTATCCAGCGCGGGCGGCTGTTGGTGTGGCGTCGTTACCGCGTGGCGCACAAGTGGAAATGGATGGCGTTTTGGTGTTGGCTTGACCTCACTCATCCCCGATTAAAAAGATGAGAGTGCAACAATAGGAGTAAGCTACTGACACTCTCAATGCTTTTTATTACTCAACCGTTACCGACTTGGCCAAATTACGCGGCTGGTCAACGTCTGTACCTTTAATCACCGCCACATGATAGGACAATAATTGTAAGGGCACGGTATAAACAATAGGCGCGACTTCATCGGCAACACTGGGCATGGCAAACACTTTTAAGCCAGGCTCAGGCGTAATCATCACTTTATGGTCAGCAAATACATACAACACACCAGCGCGCGCACGCACTTCTTGCAAGTTTGATTTTAATTTATCAATCAAATCATTATTGGGAGCGATAGCAACGACAGGCATATCGTGGTCAACTAAGGCTAGAGGCCCATGTTTCAGCTCACCAGCAGGATAGGCTTCAGCATGAATATACGAAATTTCTTTGAGCTTTAATGCCCCTTCCATCGCCACAGGATAGTATGAGCCGCGCCCTAAAAATAAGGTGTGGTGTTTTTCGCCAAACTCTTCGGCAATACGCTCAATAGCTTTATCCATTGCCAACACGCTATCTAATAACACGGGTAAAGTTTGTAATTGACGAGCGATACGCGTTTCAACGGCCGTATCTAAACCGCGTGTTTTGCCTGCCGATAACACCAATAACATTAACGCCACTAATTGTGTGGTAAATGCTTTGGTTGAAGCCACACCAATTTCGGGACCCGCATGGGTAATAAAGGCTAAGTCGGACTCACGCACTAAGGTCGAAGTAGGCACATTACAAATGCACAAAGAGGCGTAAATACCCTGTTTTTTAGCTTCGCGTAATGCGGCTAAAGTATCTGCGGTTTCGCCCGATTGTGAAATAGTCACTAACAACGTGTTTTCTAACAATACTGATTGACGGTAACGGTACTCACTCGCCACTTCGACCTGACAAGAAATACCAGCAATACTTTCAAACCAATAACGAGCAACACAACCTGCGTGATAACTGGTGCCACAAGCAATAATTTGCACATGTTTGATATTGGCAAAAATATCAGCGGCTTGTTCACCAAATGCTAAGACATTGACTAGACCATTTTCGTCAATACGACCTTCTAAAGTCCGCTGAATCGCTTGCGGCTGCTCATAAATTTCTTTGAGCATATAATGGCGATAACCTGCTTTATCACTATGATGCAATTTTGCATCTAGTTCAGTGACTGCGCGCTGGACAACCTGATGATCACGATCATAAATGGTGACTGTTTCACGGCGTAAATCGACGACATCACCATCTTCTAAATACAAAAAACGATTGGTAACAGGCAATAATGCTAATTGATCTGAACCAATAAAGTTTTCGCCAATGCCTAAGCCTACGACCAAAGGCGAACCCTGACGCACGGCAATTAAACGTGTAGGCTCAGAAGCAAGAATAATGCCAAGTGCATACGCCCCCTCTAAATAGGGAATGGCCGATTTAACCGCCGCTAATAAGTCAGGCCTATGCTGTAATTCACGATGCACCAAATGAGCAACAACTTCGGTATCGGTTTGTGAGACAAACACATAACCTTGCGCTCTTAACTCGGTACGTAATTCTTCATAATTTTCAATAATGCCATTATGGACAACGGCGACATTGCCAGAAATATGAGGGTGGGCATTTTCTTCGGTCGGCGCACCATGTGTTGCCCAACGGGTGTGGGCAATACCAATAAAACCATCGACATGTGCTGTTTCTACTGCTGCGGCTAATTCACGTACTTTGCCTGAACGACGCTCACGAGCAATCTGCGCTTGATCAATCACTGCCAAGCCAGCGGAGTCATAACCGCGATACTCTAAACGTTTCAGTCCTTCAATTAAGATAGCGGCAACGTGACGTTCTGCAACTGCTCCAACGATTCCACACATAATCAACCTCTTATTACTGTCAGCAGGTGTCAGCCCACCGTTATCAAAAATTCATTGCTCATATTGAAATTTATGTAGGGGCGAATTTAATCGCCAAAACGCTCAATAAGCAAATTTGGCGAATAAATTCGCCCCTACGACTACTTTTTACGCGGACGTTGCCAACC
>JBKJUH010000060.1:0-4019 GCA_046590075.1 Agitococcus sp. | reverse complement strand
GGGCAGCAACAATGAAGCAGTTTTACGGTAAAAAAATTTTAGTCACAGGTGCGGCGAGTGGCATTGGTCGCTTGATGGCGTTAGCATTTGCAGGGCGTGGTGCTGATATCATTGTTGTTGATTTGAATGTGGCGGGCGCAGAAAAAGTCGTTAACGAGATTCATGCCATTGGTCGGCAGGCGTGGGCGTATGGGGTGGATATTGCCAGTATTGAATCAATTCAACAACTTAGAAAACAAGTGAAAGCAGATATTGGCAAAATTGATGGTTTGGTCAATAACGCAGGGGTGGTGTTTGGTGGCGTTTTTGAAATGGTGCCTTTAGAAAAACAGCTATTAACTTATCAAGTCAATACCATCGGCTTAATGGCGATGACCTATGCCTTTTTTACCGATTTATTGGAAAGTAATGATAGCCATATTGTCAATATTGCCAGTGCTTCGGGCTATATTGGTTTGCCTTATGGGGCAACGTATGCGTCGAGTAAATGGGCGGTGATTGGCTTTTCGGAGTCGATTCGTTTGGAGTTGGCCGAGCGTGGTTTTGAGCAGGTCGGTGTAACAACGGTTTGCCCAGGTTATATTACTACGGGTATGTTTGAAGGGGTAAAACCCCCGTCACTATTGCCATTTTTAACGCCTGAAAAAATCGTTGCTAAAATCATGGAAGGCATTGAGCAAAATGCGGCCTTTGTCAAAGAACCGTTTGCAGTGAAGTCAGTGGATATTTTACGTGGCGCGTTATCACAAAAGTTGTGGGATAAAGCCGCAAAAGTAATGGGCATTTCCACCAGCATGACTCAGTGGAAAGGGCATACCCGTTAATAGTGAATATTTATTGATTGTAGTGCGTTTTCTCCCTCTCCTAGCGGGAGAGGGTTGGGGTGAGGGGGAAACAAGCGGTGTAAACACGAAATATAGTGCTTAATATCCTGCAAAAACCCTCACCCTAGCCCTCTCCCACAGGGAGAGGGAGCTAGAGGGTGCAAGCGTTGCACCCCTACAGCAAATAAAGCCTAATCATTAAAACGGTACTTTTCGTCCGACCAACTCTTCGAGCATCACTAATTCATCATCGCTGTGGTTCATCATCTCAGCGGTTTCTATTAAACCATCTTGACTGACATTATTGGCACTGTGGTGTTTGGTTTCCACTTCTCGCATTTTTTCAAGAGCGGTATTTGCCGATAAATCCACTTTGCCATAACATAAACAGACATAACTTGTGTCTTCTTCTGTTTCCATATAAACGCCCGTACCACGAATACCAATGGTTGCGGTGGCGGTAATCAGTTTTTTCGAGCCAGAGCCAAACACACTTAATAAGCCACCCGTAATGAGTCGTAATGTTGAAATGGCAACTTTAGAACGGCCTTGAGGGGTAAATTTGACTTGGCTATTTGGGCGCAGTAAAAAAGCATTGTTGCCAATGACAAAAGCAGTTGTACTGTCGGCGGATGTGGCGATGGTACTGCCAGCATGAAGGCGCGATGTTGTTTTGGCATGACGACCATTGACTAAAACTTCGCCATTTAACTGTCTAAATCCTCCCGCAATACTGAGGCTGGGTAATATCAAGCCTAACCCTAAAATTAGACCCGAACCTAAAAACTGACGACGTGATTGGCAAGAGGGGCAGGCATTATCGTGCTGATGTGAAGGCATGTGGTGTTCCCTTGGTGTTGTAATTAAAGACTAAATTTGTGCTTATTGTTTAGAGTCGTAAAGTCCCATTTTGTTACATGGTATTTTGATAATAAGCACTAGTACCAAATTTGCCGTTCGCACTGAGCCTGTCGAAGTGCTAGAGCAACAATCGTTCGATACTTCGGCAAGCTCAGCATCACCATGAACGGAAAGTACCAGAAATCTTCTACGATTGAAGTGCATGGCTTAACGCTATGGTTTGATATTAAGCCGCTTTCGCAGGCTTATCTTCATTACTGCTTGCTTGATATAACGGCTCTGCTAATGCCGCCCAGTCTACATCACCATCGCTAACCAAGTTTTCATATTCCAAAATGCCTAAGGCTTCAAATTTTGGTCGTACCGTTTCCGTCAATAAACCAATACGCGCTAAATTGGGAATAATCCGTGTAAACAAGAACTTATTAAAATACTGCATCACGCTAGAGTCCAACATATGTTTTCTGGCGGCTTCAACATCCCAACCAAACTCAGCAAACACTTCGGTGGCAATTAAGCGTTCACGCATCACCACACAGGCTTCATAGGCAAACTGTGCGCGTTCTTCAGTTTCTACTGGCGATAAATGTTTAACGATATATTCGAGGTAGTTGACACCAAAAGTGACATGACGGGCTTCATCTCGCGTCACTAAATAAATCAGGTCTTTTAGCAATGGGTCTAAACAAGCCATACGCATGGTATTAAAAGCAGCCAAAGCCAAACCTTCAATGACAATCTGCATGCCAATAAACTTTAAGTCCCAACGCGAATCACTCAACACTTTGTCAATGAGTGACTTTAAGTGCGGCGTGATGGGATACATGATTTGCATTTTTTCTTGCAAATAACGATTAAAGGTTTCAACGTGACGCGCTTCGTCAAAGGTTTGGGAGGAGGCGTAAAGTTTGGCATCAAACGTAGGGGCGCAAGACACTAATTGTGAAGCGACTAATAATGCACCTTGTTCACCGTGTAAAAACTGTGAAATAGTCCACGCCTGATAATGCCAGCTAAAACGTAGCCTTTGTTCATCCGTCATATTTTCAAAGGGCGCGTAACCGCTAAACGGGTTGTAAGAAATATCTGTCGGATATTGGTCTTTGGGATAGTCTTGATGCCAGTTTAAGTCGGTTTCTTGATTCCAATTCAGCTCTTTGCCCAATTTATATAATTTGCGAATACGACCATCAATACTGGAGTAATCCCAGTTATATGCACCCTCTAATGGGGTTTTGAAAATCTCAATAATGTCTTGGATGTTATCTTCGCTGAGCTTGCTGGCAATGTCGTCGGCTTCGGGAAAATATCGGATTTCATTGGGAGTTTGGGCAGTGATTTGAATAGTCATGATTGTTCTCCGTTTGTTGTAATTATTGGGTACGTTAGTACCAACTTAATAGAATGTATACTCTTGATAGTGGAAAAGTGCAAATGTTTTTCTATGACTCATTATTCATTCTGTGTTGTGTATAATGTCGCTACCGCCAAAATATCTTTTTTGAGATAAAACATGCTACGACAACAACTGATTAGTACGCGCATTCAAGCCGCGTTAACACTGCAACATTTAGAAGTCATTAACGAGTCCGATAACCATAGTGGCCCTGCCCATCGAGAAACACATTTTAAGTGTGTGATTGTGTCGCCTAATTTTGAGGGAAAACGCTCGGTACAACGTCATCAGCAAATTTATGCCTTATTACAGGATGAAATGGCCAAAGGTTTACACGCCATTGCCTTGCATACATATACGCCAGAAGAATGGTTGTTAACACAACAAGCGCCAGCCAGCCCCGTCTGCCAAAGTAAAAAATAGGATACCTCAACAATGAATAGTTATATTGCCCTCAAACACTTACACATGACGGCTGTGGCGTTAAGCGGTTTGTTTTTTATGATTCGCGGTGGCTGGTTATTACAAAACTCGCCACTGTTACAGGCGAGGTGGGTAAAAATTAGTCCACATATTATTGATACGATTTTGTTGTTATCGGCAATCGGTTTATTGGTGGTGGGGCATCAATTTCCTGCGTGGGTACACGTCAAAATCACCTTGTTGATTGTCTATATTGGTTTAGGCGTCATGGCGTTTAAAAAGGCGAAAACGACCAATCAAAAAGTTGGATTTTTGGTAGCAGCGATGATGGTGTATATGTTTACGATTAGTGTTGCGATTACTAAATCGCCGTTGGGGTTTTTTAGTTGAACTATATATCCGTAGCCCGTGTGGAACACAGGAGTAGATAACGTTAATAACAAAAACCTTTGTTTTAACAGATATTTTTCCCGCAATTCTTGCGGGCTACGGCTGGCTGAGCGGAGTCGAAGCCT